>CAZTOS010000017.1:0-34118 GCA_964615185.1 uncultured Thermococci archaeon | reverse complement strand
CAACATCGTTGATAAGCCGTTACTGCATTCCTGTAAACACAAGATAACAGCCTAAAATAATACACGAGCTGATCAAAGTGATAAATCTGAGCAAAAATAACCTACAAACTCTTATTTACACTCTACCGTTTATAACAAGACTTGTATTGAACATTTTAATTAGTTGGGTGCAGACTTTTAACTGATGAGCTTTCGAAAGCTCTTTTCTGAATCAAGGAAATGAGTGAAGTGAGCAGACTATAAAAATAAAATCCAAGTACACACCTTTCTAAAGGAGAATGACTGATTGATTGTAGTATAAAGAAAAAACCAAAGATCAAAAACTTAACTCCTCAACGCTTTAACTACGTTGAGCTTGTTCAATGCTCTGTTCGTCAGCAAAACTATGAAAATCCCATAGAGTAAGTAGAGCACCAACAACAGCGGAACTACTTTGGTCAAATCGCTTATGCTGAGTGTTGCTGGCAAAACGATGTTTCCGATGTATTCTCCAACTTTAAGGCTTATCGGCAGAGCTAAGAGCGAGCCAGCAATCAGCGAAGGCAGGGCATTCTTAAGGAACTCCTTCCAAATGTGAGAATTTGGAATGCCTATAGCTTTCAGTGTTGCATAAACTTTCTCGTTGCCCTCAATTTCAAGGTAGATCAAAGCGAAGAGCGCAAAGAGGCTTATGAAGAAAATTATCCCAATTACTCCGTAGACTGCGGTCTTAAGGAGCATTAAGTTGCTTTTCGTCTGCCTCTTCAAATCTTCCATTGTGACGGCACCCAGACCAAACCTCTCATATTTCTCTCTCAGCTTTTCTGGATTTTTCACATTCAGGAAGGCAACTTTATCGGGAACGAAGGGAACTTTCGGCAGAAACACCGCCTTGAAGTCGTAGAAGTTCATGCTACTTATGCCCACAACCTTGTACTCCTGCCACTCCCCAAGGAGCTGAACTTTAATTGTATCACCGACCTTTAGGCTCAGCTTTTTAGCTAAGCCTTTCTCAACAACGGCCTCGTCAGGTTTCTTGAACCACCGGCCGGCGACGAGGGTTTTCTCAAAGATACTTTTGTAGTCGAAAAAGTAAATCTCTGTGGTTATTCCATCAACTTTCTGCCCGCTTAAATAGCCAGCTTTTTCGCCGGGAACTTGGGCGATTTTTAAAGGCTCGCCCCAAACCATGAGGTTGTAGGGGATGTTGAAGCTGACCAAATTCTCAATGCTCCTGATACCAAAGTATGCAGAAGAAGCGGCGAGAAAGATAATGAAGAAGGTTGCAAAGAACCTAAGCGAAGAGCTCTTCCTTGGCGTAAAGCGCAGGGCTTCGATGGTTTTCAGCCTTGAAACATAAAGGTAGGGGAGTGAAAGAATTAGAGTTATGCCGAGCAGGATGAAGATGTCGAACTTTAGCGGGTAAGTATAATCTGGACTTGTTGGTATTAGAAACTTTGAGGCTATGTAGGAATAGCCGAGCTCTATTCCAAGTGGGATTCCAGCTAAATATGCAGTTAAAGCAACGAGAAGATAATCACCAATAAAGAGGGAAGATGTAAATGAATCTGGAATGCCGAGCGCTTTTAGAATCCCAATTTCCCTAACGTTCTCCTTGACGTGTGTTATTGTGATCAGGATTACTACTGCCAAAGAAGCGCCGAGGAGCAAATAGAAAAAGCTCATTGCGAAGTTTTTGGTGTTCTTCAGGCTGTCCATGTATGGAATCTCGCCGTCTTCGTATACCCGAAAATATCTAACTTTCCCGTTCTTCATTAAAAAGCCCGCCAAAGCCTCCGTGTTGTTACAACGCATGAGGGCGTAGAGATGCCGGCCCCTCTCGTTCACCAAGATGATGGGAATGTCCATGAGGTAGTAGTACGAAGCCCTGACTTCATACTCCCTACCCCTAATCTTGATTTTATTGCCCTTCTTTATTTCTGGGAATGCTAAAACAATGGCACCATCCTCAGGTGTTTTCACATGGAAGGACTTAAACTCACCGTAACCCACCATTGCCCTGTATTCCTTCCCGTTAAACTCAACCTTTGTGTCATTGAAGTAGACATAGTTTACAACCTCACCAAATTTACTTAAGTCCTCAACGCTGACTCCTTCAACTTCGAGCTCCACATTCCCCAGCTTGGCAAAATTTTCAACAGCCTTATTTATGCTACCAATTCCCGAGAGGGTAAAGTTGAAACCGAGGCTCACGAAGAGAAATGCTAAAAACACAACAATCGCTTTTTTCTTCTCCCGTTTAAGCTTTCTGAGGGTTGCTTTTAATTTCATGAACCTCACCGTCCTTGAGGATTATCAGAACGTCGGCAAACTCGAAAAATTCCCTCTCGTGGGTTGAAGCTATAACCGTAACGCTCTCCTCCTTGTTTATTTTTCTCAGAAGCCTCCATACACGAAGCTTGTTCTCCCAGTCTAAATTGGCGGTTGGTTCATCTGCAAAGAGGTATTTAGGCTTGTTTGCTAAGGCTCTTGCAATGGCAATCCTCTGCATTTCGCCGCCGCTCATTTGAGATGGCGTTTTATCTTTGAGGTGTTCTGCATTAACAAGCTTCAGCAATTTTAATGCCCTCTCTTCTGGATTTTTGATCTTTTTGGAGTACTTCATTGGCAGTAAAACATTTTCCAAGCCCGTCAAATATGGCACTAAGTAAAAGAACTGGAAGATTATTCCAAAGTTCTCAAGACGGTAGCGTCTGAGATCTTTCTCCTTCATCTCCGTGATGTCACTTCCATCCACAGTAACCTTTCCGCTGGTTGGTTTGTCAATGCCTGTCAAAATGTTGAGCAAAGTAGTCTTACCGCTCCCAGAAGCTCCAGCGACTATGTAAAACTTGCCATCCTCAAAGGTTAAGTTGATGCTCTTAAGAGCTTTGACCTTACCAAACTCATAAAACTTCTCAACGTTTTTAGCCTCAATCATTACCCACCACCCATGAGCTTCAAATAAGCTTCTTCTAGTGAAATTGGTTTAACATCAATCTCGTCAATTTTTGAAAAATTCAACTTTTGAAGGAACTCTTTCAAATCTTTAACATAGAATATAAGCTTTCCATCCCTTTTGATTGGGTTTAAACTCTCAACGTCCCCAACTATAAAAACTTCATACGTCCATTTCAGTCTGTCTAAAAGCTCTTTAACACTCCCTTCAATGACTTTCTTTCCTTTGTTGATAAGCATTATTCTGTCGCAGACTCTCTCAATGAGCGGCATCTCGTGAGCTGTCAAAACTATCGTCTTTCCCATTTTCTTGAGCTTTTTGAGAAGTTCCACTGTTTCTCTTTGTGCCGAAACATCTAAGCCAAGCCAAGGCTCATCCAAGACTATTATTGGAAAGTCTGGAAGCAAAACTCTCGCAAGAAATTGTCGCTGCCACATTCCTCTGCTGAAAGTGTAAAGCTTTTCATCTTTAGCACTGTATAATCCGACGATTTTTAGTATCTCGTAAATTCTCTCTTTGTCCACTTCAACGCCGTAGAGTGCGGAGTAAAACTCCAAGTCCTCAACTGGAGTTAAGCGGAGAAAGCTCTGCCCTTTTGTGGTCTCAAAGAGCATTGCCACTTTTGGCTTTTCTTTGAGAGGATTGATGCCATCAACGAGAATTTTTCCTTCATCTGGAGCTATTATTCCTACCATTGCCCTCAAGAGTGTTGTTTTGCCTGCCCCGTTATGACCTATGATGCCGAAGATCTCTCCTTCATTGACCTCAAAACTTATGCCCTTGATAACCTCATTTTTTCCATATGAAATGTGAACATCCTCAAAGGCTATCATCTTATTATCACCTTCTTCTTCCTTATTGCATTTATTGTGTAGTGAAGATAGAGCTTTCCGAGAACTATAGTTACCAGCACACTCAAGAGTAAGTACTTGAGTTCGTCATTAGTGGGTAGAATTGTTTCCGTGCCTAAGAGAGAGTATCTAAACAAATCTATCGCCCAAGTATAGGGAATCAGGTAGGAGAGTACTCTCACTTTTTCGGGAAGAGCATAAATGGGGATCATTATGCCAGAGAATATTGAAATTAGAAATGTCACTATTGTCACTACCATCCCTTCTGGACGAAATCTCAAACCAAGGGAAGCAAAGATATAGCTTACCCCAACAGCACTCAGAATCCCTAAAATTAGTGCTAACCCTAATATTACAGGGTTTATTATTACAAACGCACTCTTATAAATGATGAACACAAACATAAAGAGCATAATTGATGGCAAGGATGTTGTCAGCAATCCTCCAAAGAAAGTGCCAAATAAAAATATATCCGGTTTTATTGGTTTTGATAAAATATCCTCTTTCCAGATTCCAAACTGGATATAAACACCGTTTTGCTGGCTGAGTATGGAATATATCAAAAGCCCCACCGTGTAATAAGGAACGGCATTGACACTTAATATTCCTTTAGATAATGAAAAAGCATAACCAACCACAGCCACGATACCCAAATATAAAAACATTCCAAAGATGTTCTCGGGATAGCGTATCCAATTCTTAAACGTTGTTTTAGTTATAATCCATGCCTGTTTTATCTGCCTCATTTATCGCTCCCCCATTTAATTTCATGTAAACTTATTTTTGAGTTGGTAATGTATTCGTAGAGGGAAAGAGCGGCACTAAAAGATTCTAGAAAGATGCAATATGGCTTTGGAATATAACTCTCAACATCAATAAGTTTATCATTGAATAAATACAAAGCATCGGGGAGAATAAAATCTTTTCCTATACCGCTAAGAAGGAGTTTCAAATTATCTAATGGGATGTCCAAATCAGACAGTATCTTAATAACGTTTTCAAAAACAATATTTAACAACTTATAGTAAATATATAAAGAGGAAATTTTTACTTGATTTTTAAGGTCGTATTCCTTATCACTGCGTGAGTTTTTGTATTTTCTCGTAGGGAAACATCCAAGGAGTTTTAATAATCTATAAAAGGAGTCTTTTTTGTACTCTTCTGTTATCGAAACAGGTGATTTATAGTCTGACATAATGTTTTTTAATGATAGTTCGTCTAATTCAAGTAGGATATCGAGGATTGTAGCTGAAGAAGGGGATATAAGTGATTTTTTCCCAAAGATGAAAGATTCATTACTAATCATATGAATATCCGTATATAATGCCCCTATCCACATTCCTAAACCAGAAGAGTAATGAACTTCTTGGGATACAGCATTTCCAACTAGCACTGGAACAAATATTGTCGAAGAGGAATTCATATGGATAAGTATTCCCATATCTATTAATTTACTTCCGATATATCCAAGAGCGTGAGAAACGGATAAATTCGCCCAAGATTCCAATTCATGGAGAGGAGTCACAACAAACTTCTCATTTATCGTATAAATATTAACTTGTGAGAAGTTTTGTGAGAGCCTATTAAAGAAGTCTAAATAGTTGAACGATGGATACGCCATCTCAATTGAAGTCACTATATTAACATCAACTTTTCCATATTTCTTAATTTTCTCCTTTATAATATGCTTTACTACTGCATTCATTAGATTAATTCTATTTATGTTCCCTTTTAGTGAACTTTTCCAAATTGGATAAATCTCTACATTCACATTCAAGTCTTCATCTATGGATGTAGCTTTTATATGTGACGCGCCTATATCTAACCCAATAAACTTTTTATTATTCATCTTTCTCCACCTCTACTATCCCGATATCTTCTAGAGAGGTTATGAATTTTCTAAATTCACTCTTTACTCGTTTAGAATCAACAGAGTATTCTTTTGAAATTATGTCGCATATCTCATTTTCGCTTTTGCCTTCCATTATTAGTTGTAGTATCTTCTTGCCAACATGATTAAGCTTATATACCTCTCCTTTCACTAAATGTACTATGAATCCATCTTCGGTAATTATCCACCCATCATTTAGTTTAATATGCTGAACAGTCATGTGGAACCCCCCATATAGAGCTATATATAGGACATACTGTACAAGATTTTTTCATTGGGCACGAATTGCAAATACTAAAGTCATAAAGTTCATTTATCCACTTTTTTGCAGCTAAAAAAAACTGTGAATGTAATATCTCCTCTATAGAGCTAAACCCATCATAAATATTTGGAATAGGTATATAACCATTCGTTGAATAGAACCTAGCAAGTACATGAGGTATAGTGAATGATTCACATGGAAACAAATTTCCGTAAGGATCCAAGTATATTCCCTTCTGATTATATGCCGAACATGATTTCTTCCATCCTTTATGAGGAATTATAAAATCAGAGAAACTTAAATTTTGAATTTTGCTAACAATTTGGAGTGCTTGTTTACTTGTAAATGCCATCAAACGAATCTTTATGATAGATTTTCCATTTTTTATTCTTTCAGCATTAATTGTTTTAAGTTGTTTATATGCATCATTTATGCTATTTGCTATTTCACTAATCTGAATCTCAAGTAGTTTCCGATTTATTCTAGCATTCCCAAAAGTTGTGTCTATAGGTATGACATTTATTACAATATTTTTGCTGTTCAGTTCATTTAGTAACAATGGTAATTCTTTAAGTGAAGCAGCATTTATTTTATTAATTACAAAGTTAATCTGGAGATAGAAAGAACTGTCTTCTTGCTTTAGCTCATCGATCTTTTGAATTGATCTATATGTCTTTTTAAAAGTACCATTACCTCTTATTTTGTCATGTGTATTCTCATCACCATCTAAACTAAATATTGAGGTTCTAAGTTTTTCTACATTCATCCTAGGTAGGTATTTATAAAGTGTCATCCCATTAGTTGTAATCGCAAGCATATATACTCTGTCAACCGAAGAGACATTATTCCAGATATTTACAAAATTTGGATGGATAGTTGATTCTCCAATATTTGGTGAAAAATGTATTGAAAACAAGTATTTACCATCATTCTTAAGGAGATTTATAAACAAATTTAAGTCTTGTTGCCTAAGAGTGTCTATTATTCTATTTTTATTATTGTTAAGGTAGAGATCTTCAATGAAATCTCTACCCCTATACTCTACCACACCACAGTGAAGACAGTTTAGATTACAGTTGTATGTTAAGTGCCAATCAATTCTCAACCTTCTCTCTTTCATCATTTTCATCACCTTTGTAGTAATATTTTAAAAAGAAAAAATAAAAAGTAAATTCATTCTTGAAGAATGCAACAGCAAGCAGCCCCGAGAGTCCCATAGGGCTCAACTTTTCCTTCAACCTTCTCAATCTTTGGTGCCTCGTACTCCATCTAATATCACCTCCGTTAAGTTTTTGTATTCTATGTTAATTACTATCTTTTATTTAAATTTTTTGTTCCAAATATTGTAAACAGATTAAAATCTCCTATTGTCTTGTTGTCACATTGACAATTAGTTTCAGCAAAAACTTAATTAGTAAGTTGTTTGTCCAACTAAGTTGGGTGATACTAATGATTCACATAGTTGGTATGGGTATAGCAGGGGCGTCTTTGGCTTACTATCTTAAAGATGAATTTAAAGTAAGAGGTTACGAAATGAGGAAATCTTTAGGAACAAAGCCATGTGCTTGGGCAGTTCCAAAAAGTTTAGAAAAATACATTGAAATTCCAGAAGAGTCCATTTTAAATGAAATACGTGGGCAAAGGACGTATCTCAACAATGAGTTGTTGAGTGAAAATTATCAGAGGGCATCTCGGGGATATATACTCAACAAACCTGCATTTATCAAATGGCTTGTGAATGACATAGAAGTTAAACTGGGTAAGCTCATTAAATTCAAAGGGCAGGAACCCATGATAAAAACAAAAGACGAAGATGTTATTGTAATTGCTACAGGAAGTATGTTCTACAATGAAAGCAGGTGGAGGTTTTTGACGTATCAATATACACTGAAAGATGCTAAAATCGAAGATGATGTTTTAGAAATTT
Source organism: uncultured Thermococci archaeon (assembly GCA_964615185.1). Lineage (GTDB taxonomy): Archaea > Methanobacteriota_B > Thermococci > Thermococcales > Thermococcaceae > Thermococcus_B. The sequence goes on along the minus strand of CAZTOS010000017.1, from coordinate 26,249 downwards.
GGTTTTACACTGATTTCGTCGGCTATATTTGGGTGTTCCCACGAGGAAATAAGGCAAATGTTGGTATTGGAGGATTTTTAAGTTATATTGACTTAAAAGCGAGACTTAATTCCTTCATTAAAAATGATGAGCGTTTTAGAGATGCAAAAATTGAAAGAAAAGAAGGTGCACACATTTATGCCGGAGCCATAAAAGAGGAGATGTACAATTTTAAGTATCCTGTTATAGGAGAGGCGCTGGGAGCAGTATATCCACTAACTGGCGAGGGGATAAGACCTTCAGTAATTTCCGCTTATGCACTGTCAAGGTCCATAAAAGATGGAAAGTCTTTCAAAGAAGAGTTTGAAAAAACTGGAATTCCTCAGCAGATTAACTTTCAAAAGCAATTAGTTGAAGCCCTGCTAAAAGCTCCACCACAGCTAAGAGAGACATTCCTAAGAAAAAGTATTTGGAGACTCATCTAAATATTGAGTGCTCTTCTCTAGGACTTTATTTTTGTTTCATGACTTTCCTCCCATTGGGAAATAATTATAATAAGAATTAAAAATCAAACCGAGGCAATATCGGGAGATAATTAAGGTATTCTCATGCGGTTTCCAGTGATCCTGGGATTATGCCATTAATTGAAAAGTACATCACCACTTCTCAAGCAGGTAGTCTTTTTCCTCTAAGAAGATCTTTGCCCTCTCTTGAATGATCTTTTCTGCTTCCGCCGTTGTTAGTTCTTTTGTTTTTTCAACGAAATCAGCAGTTTTTGCAAAGTAGAGCGGAATCAATGGTTCAGCATTTTTGAGGATTCCTTTCTTGTATGCAACTGCTCCATCAAAGAGGACATGACTCCAGAGAACATCATCAAGTTCGAAGGTTTCAAGAGCTTTTGTAACTTGAGTAAACGTCTTTTCGCTTAGGACTTTCTTTAAAATTGCTTCATTTTCTTTGAAAAGCTCTTTAGATTTTTGTTTTAAAAGTTCGAGAGTTACTTTAACTTCTTCTGGCTCCTGCCATTTAATGCTTCCAAAAGTCTTAACATCATTGATGTTTTTAACTGGCTTCCATTTCTCTTCATATTTTTTCATCAACATGAATAAAGTGCCAACAACTTGATTGAACATTGGACCGAGAGAGGCAGCTGGATCCTTTGGGTTGTGAATCTTTAAGCCCAAAGCCGTTTGAATTACTCTGAACCCCTCAGCTAAGGCTGTTGTTGTTAAGAATATATCAACACCAAATCTTGCAACGTCTGTTTTCCAAACCTCTTCATCCGCTAAATACACGTCAAATAACTTTGCACTGATTCCAAAGTCCCCTCCAATTGGCTGTCTAACGTTGTACCCATAGAGGGATGCCGTCATTGGATAAGCGATGTTATTTGTTATTGTGCCATCATATTTGTGCCTTATGTAGAGCGGAGCAACAAAATCATATCCATCTTCAATTGGCTTGGCGAATTTGTAGATCCATTCTGGGGTGATGCTCCTCAAATCGCTGTCAACAAAAACAAGAACATCAACACCTTTTTCCCTTGCGAGTTCCATGAGTTCCTTCATTGCGCTACCTTTGCCAGGAATTGGCCACTTATAAACGAAGCTCATTACTTCCACTCCTTCCGGAACGCTGGTTTTCATAACAACTTCTCTTGTTCCGTCTTTGCTTCCACCATCAGCATTGGCTATTATTCCTCCTCCGAAATACTTTTTCAGGCCTTCAGCTGCTTGTTTGACTACGAAGCCTATTGTATCGGCGTTGTTGTAGCTTGGTATTCCTACCATAACCCTCATCTTTATCACCCTTAAAATACAACCATCTAAAGTGGTTTATAATGAAAAACGTTATATACTTTTTGTTCCCTTCCCCCTAATAGTGATGCCCCATGCCGGAGCGTAAACTAAGGGTAGGCGTTGTAGGTTGCGGAAATATATTCAATTTAGCACACAAAAACGCTCTTAAGAACCTCAAAACAATAAAAGTGGCTGCCTTTATGGATATCAAAGCAAGGAAAGCAAAAGAAGCAGCAAGAGAATTTAACGCCAAGTATTTCACAAGTTTGGACGAGTTTCTTGATTTTGATCTGGATGTTGTTGAAATATTGAGCCCGACCTATACCCATGCTGATATTGCAATCAAAGCCCTAAAAGCTGGAAAGCATGTGATCGTCGAAAAGCCAATTGCATTGAGGAGTGAAGAAGCGGAAAAAATGATTGAAGTTGCAGAAAAGGAAGGGTTATGGCTTTTGGTAGGGCATACAAGAAGATTTGATAAGCGGTGGATGCAGATTAAGGAAATTATCAAAAAGAGAAATATACTGCCCATGCAAATAAGAAAAGCTGAAGTTCAGAGGCTCCCGTTCCCGGAAACAGCTTGGTACTGGAAGCCCAACAAGGGTGGTGGCGTTGCAATTGACCTTGGTGTTCACGTTACCGATTTCTTGAGATGGTTCTTCGAAAGTGAAGCGGTTAAAGTCCTGGGAATTGGAAAAGCAATAAGAAAAGAGGCAAAAGTTAACAACACTTACGATCACTTTGTCATGATGATTCAGTTCGATGGGGGTAAAACCGGAATTGCTGAAGTAAGCTGGGCCTACTCCTATCCAGCACGCTATGGTGTGTTCTATCATCATCTGGACATTCTTGGCAAGAACGGGAGGATAAGATTTACTCCAATGGATACTCCCGTTGTCGGTGTTGTTAAGAGTCACTTTGAAATGCCCCGTTTCTCTCCAATGCTTTCAACGTTCCCAGATGCCTTTGAAAGAGAACTGAGGCACTTTTTCAATGTGATTCTTGGCAAAGAGGAACCAGTGATAACAGCAGAAGATGCTCTCATTGCACTCCAAATTGCTGAAACAGCAATAAAATCTGCTCAAAAAGGAGAGCCCATTGAGCTGGGGGTGATCTCATGAAGATTAATGTCGGAATCATAAGCTATGCTCATCCGCATGCCCTAAGGTATGGCTCAACTTTTGCATCCAATCCTAAAGTTAAGCTTTATGCAATTTCTGGAGATGGTGCGAACTTCGATGTTGCAAAGAGGGAAGCTCAGAGGCTTAAGGCAAAGTTCTACAAGACGTATGATGAGCTGTTGAAGGACAAAAAAATTGATGCCGTTTATGTTGCAATTGAAACCTATCGCCATAAGGAGGTTGCCCTTAGAGTTATTGAAGAAGGGAAACATCTTCTCTTGGAAAAGCCAATTGCCTTGACGCTTGAAGATGCCGATGAGATTATCAAAGCGGCTAAAAAAGCCGGTGTGAAGCTCATGGTGCCTTTCAATCCAAGATTTACAGTACCTCTCATAAAAGCAAAGAACATGATTGAAAGTGGCGAAATTGGGAATTTGGAGTACATCTATGCAATTTCAGAATACGTTAAGCCACCCATATTCCTTGAAGGTCTTGACATGGGCTGGTTTTTGGACAGGGATAAAGCGGGTGGAGGAGGGTTCATGGATACAGCCCCTCATGGCATTGACTCCCTTCTTTGGTTAACGGAAAGCGATGTTAAGAGAGTTTATGCAGATATTGGATCGAAGATCTATGGTTTTCCTGTGGATGACATTGGAACTGCAGTTCTTGAATTTAAAAATGGTGTCACGGCTGTTCTAAATGCAGGCTGGGGCAATCCAAAGGGCTATTCATATGGACTGGAGATAAAATACTACATACTGGGCAAGGATGGATTCTTGGATATAAGAACAGCCTATCCAGATTTTACAGTCTATCAGGATAGGGCTGAGAAGATATACTGGGAAAGACCTGATGTTGAGGGAATCGTTAGAAGCTTTGCTGAATCAATAATTGAAGATAAAGAACCACCAATTACGGGAGAAGATGCCAAGAAAAATCTGGAAATAGTCTTGGCAGCTTATGAATCTTCCAGAAAAGGAAAGATCGTGCATATTTAATCTATAACTTCCCTTTACATTTTTGTAAAAAACAACCACTCTTAGTGGTTTTAAGACATAAAACTTATATATTCCCTCGTCAAATATGCTTTGAAATATGGGGGTGTAGCTTCATGAACAAAAAGATGTTGAGTTTGTTTTTGGTAGGTGTTTTGACAGCCGCAATATTTGCCAGCGGTTGTATAGGTGGAGAGCAAACATCAACAACAGCATCGAGCACACCATCAAGTACACCATCAGCAACACCATCAAGCACCGCCTCTCCGAGCAAAGTTGGTGGCAAAGTTGTTTGGGCATCAACCCAATTAATGCCTCCGGCAGAGAGGGCATTCCTTCTTAACACGGTTCTGCCAGGATTTAAAGAGAAAACTGGTATTGATGCTGAGCTTATCCCAATAAGTCAGTCTGATCTAACCATGAGGCTTGCAGCCGAAGAAAAAAGTGGTAAGGTTACTATCAGTGTAATCGGAGATCTCCATGGAGCAATGGATTATTATGACTCTCAAGGCTGGCTTATGGATCTTAGCGACATGCCGAAGCTCGAAGGACGAACTTTCATACCAATATTCCAAAAGTACTCCGTAATAAGGGGCAAAAAAGTGTATGTTCCATGGATGAGTGCCACATATGTCATGGTAATTAATAAAGAGGCCTTCAAGTACCTCCCAGAAGGTCTCACAGAAGAAGATGTCATGAAGGGAACGGATAAATGGACATATGATGCATTCTTAGCTTGGTCAAAGAACATTTATGAACAAACTGGCAAAAAGCTTGTTGGATTCCCAGTTAAGGGATTGTTCCACAGATTCCTCCATGGATACCTATATCCGTCATATACTGGCTACGAAGTTAAAAAGTTTGATTCACCTGAAGCCATTGAAATGTGGGGTTACCTCAAGGACCTCTGGCAATATGTAAATCCCTCAAGTACAACGTGGGATGCAATGGCAGATCCTCTTTTAAGAGGAGATGTGTTGATTGCATGGGACCACACCGCAAGAATCAAAGATGCAATAGCCAAAGAACCAGACAAGTTTGTAGTTGCCCCAGTTCCAAGAGGGCCGAAGGGCAGGGGATTCATATTGGTTGTTGCAGGTCTGGCCATTCCAAAGGGTGCTCCAAACAAGGAGGGAGCTTGGAAACTTATAGATTATCTCACCACACCAAAAGTCCAGGCAGAAACACTTTCACAAACGGGATTCTTCCCAGTTGTTAAGGAAGCAAGTGAAGAACTCCCTCCAGGACCACTCAAAGTACTTGCGAAAGGTGTTGCTGCTCAACAATCAACATCAGATGCTTTGGTCGTCATGATTCCAAACCTCGGAAAATACGGTGGACAGTTCGGAGAGCTCTATAAAGAGGCATTTAGAAGAATTGTTCTTCAGGGAGAAGATCCTGCACAGGTTACAAAAGAGATAGGTACCAAGTTGAAGAGCATCTTCCAAGAAGTTGGAGTACCGCTGCCATGAGGTAACTTTTATTTTATCTTTGTTTTAATTTTTATAAATCAAATTCTACAACTCTCAGCCAGAAACCAACCTTAACAATTGAAGGGGGTCATTAGATGGCGAAGAAAGTATCAAAATATGTCCCATATCTTTTAGTAGCTCCGGCGTTGATTTATTTGGGCATATTCATCGGATATCCTATGATAGAAGGTATTAAACTTATTTTCTATGAAAATGGGGGATTTTCTCTTGCAACAATTCATAGAGCGGTTAACAATTACTACTTCTGGCCAGCTTTGAAAAACACTTTGGGTTTGGCAATCATAATCCTCCCCACTCAGCTTATACTGGCCCTTGTGCTCGCATTGGCAATGAACAAAACATTTAAGGGAAGAAACATTGCACTAACACTCCTTATAATTCCCATGACATTAAGTGATATTGCTGCGGGTTTAATATGGTATTCAATGTTGTCTCCTAGCGGTTTTATGAATAAATTGTTGTTAAATTTGGGTTTGATTCATTCTCCTATCCAGCTTTTTGGATACCAGTTCCATACAAGAGAATTTTTCACAATTGTATTTGTTGAGCTCTGGAGATCAACGGTCACCATATTCGTAATAGTTCTCGCAGGCTTGCAGATGATAAGCCAAGAGTACATCGAAGCAGCTGAAGTATTTGGCGCTGGCTACTGGACAAGACTGAGGCACATACTCATTCCTCTGCTAAAACCGAGCATTCAAACTGCTTTGTTATTGAGAACAATATATGCATTCAGTATCTTCGGAATTGTATGGGTTCTTGTTGGAAGAGACATTCCAGTTCTGGCAGGGGAAGCATATTATCAAGTGACACAGATTAGGGACTATGGAGTTGGAGCAGTATATGCATTGCTAATTGCAATTATGTCCCTTACAATTGGTGCCATTTACCTAAGGCTAACGAAAGCAGAATATCTGGAGGTGGGAAGATGAATGAGAAAACAAAGCACAACCTTAAAAAATTAGGATTTTATACCTTAATTTTCATTGTTGTAGTGTGGATGGGCTTACCTTTGGTCGTCTCCATCCTTTATGCATTCGGAACTCCGGAGGACTATTACTCTCCCAACAAAGTAATCCCCCTTCACTTCACGGTTGAGACCGTTAAAATGCTGCTTTTCACACTTGGTGGATGGGAAGCGTTGAAGAATAGTATAATCGTGGCAACTCTATCAATAGTAATCAGCTTTATACTTGGACTTCCAGCTGGATATTCCATAGCAAGGTTCATATTCCCTGGAAAAGACACTATAAAGCTTGGAATGTTAGCCCTTAAGATATTCCCCGTTCCAATAATGGCAGTTCCCCTTATAATGCTCTACATAAGATTGCACTTACTCGATACCAGGCTTGGTGTCGCGTTTGCTCACAGTGCCGGTGCTTTACCGCTTGTTGTTCTAATTACCGCAAGTATATTTGCGGGCACATCTGCAGAATTGGAAGAGGCAGGTATGGTGTTTGGGCTTACAAGATTCCAATCATTCCTTAAAATAACCTTACCCTTGGCACTTCCAGGTTTAGCGGCTGCAGCAATGTTCACTTTCGTTGGTTCATGGAATGAAGTATTTGCAGCTTCAGTTTTGACCTTCAAGCACAGAACACTACCTGCGTTGATGTTAACATTGATGGAAACTGCGCCGGATTATTACAAATTTGCAGCGGCTTTTATAATGGCATTTCCTGCTATAATTTACGTGGCAGTTGCCAGGAAGTATCTAATATCCATGTGGGGTATAGCACTTAAATGAGGTGTGAAAAATGGTGGAAGTTAGGCTTGAGAATCTCAAGAAGTATTTTGATAGGGGAAGGGTAAAAGCGGTTGATGGGGTAAGCCTAACAATAAGAGATGGGGAATTCCTTGTACTCCTTGGACCGAGTGGCTGTGGGAAGACTACAACGCTGAGAATGATAGCTGGACTGGAGGAACCAACTGGAGGAAGGATATGGTTTGGGGACAAAGATGTAACCTACCTCCCCCCCAAGGATAGAAACATCTCAATGGTTTTCCAAAGTTATGCAGTCTGGCCGCACATGACAGTTTACGACAACATAGCCTTTCCGCTGAAGATTAAAAAGTATCCAAAAGAGGAGATAGACAAAAAGGTTAAATGGGCTGCAGAACTGCTCCAAATAGAGGAACTTTTGGACAGGTATCCAGCCCAGCTCAGCGGCGGTCAGAGGCAAAGAGTTGCCGTTGCAAGGGCAATTGTTGTTGAGCCGAATGTTCTGCTTATGGATGAACCGCTTTCCAATCTTGATGCTAAACTCAGAGTTGCAATGAGGGCAGAGATTAAAAAGCTCCAAACAAAGTTAAAGGTTACCACAGTTTATGTTACACACGATCAGGTTGAGGCTATGACAATGGGCGACAGAATAGCAGTAATGAATCAAGGAAAGCTCCTCCAAGTTGGGCCACCAACTGAGGTGTACTTAAAACCCAAGTCTGTGTTTGTAGGAACCTTCATTGGATCTCCAGAAATGAATTTAATTGATGTTAGTGTTAAAGAGACTGATAATGGAATTGCTCTTGAGGGAGAGGGATTCGTCATTGTACTTCCTCCAGATCTGGGAGAATTGTTAAGAGATTACATCAACAAAACAGTTATATTTGGGATCCGACCGGAACACATGACGGTTGAAGGAGTCTCAACTTTGGAGCATGTAAAGAGAAGCACGACAATAGAAGGGATAGTTGACTTCATAGAGGCATTGGGAACTGATACTATAATTCACACAAAAGTTGGCAGTTCGATAATCAAAGTAAAGCTACCGGGACACATACTCCTCCCTGTGGGACAAAAGATCAGGGTAGTGGTTGATCTTGACAACATCCATATTTTTGAAAAGGACAGCAAAAATGCCATAATCTGAGGGAAAAATGATAAAGAGGAAGTCAAAGTACTGTTAAAAGATCTTGGATTGAAGGGGTATGAGATTGGGGCGTACTTGACTCTTACGGGGGGCTTGTCCCCCTCCAAAGTCTCCAATCCAAGATATATGATGTAGTGAGGAGGGGTTCTGTTGTCGTTACGAGTGAGAGACCAAAAATCGGCGTTGATCCAAAAGTTTTTGAAAAATACAAGCTATACACATGTTAAGGGCATAATGGAACACAACCTTGTAGGGAAGGAGAGAGAAGTATATGGAAAGTTCCTGACCTCTTCCTCGTCATTGGCAGAAGGTTTGAGGGCACATCACTAAAAAGAATTTGAACATAACAATCTGAAACAAAAGATGGAAAAAGGTACGTGATTGGAGGATGGAATGTCCTCTCGAGGATATCGAAGCGGATTTGATTATTCTTAGGGGTTAATTAGCTTAATTTAATTGTTATGACTTCATGGGGCTTTGCTTTTATCCTAATTTCATTCTTTTCAATATTTACTGGAGTTTCAATCGAGTTCTCTGCTAGGTTTGTGATTTCAACTTTGTTTGGGATCCATCCAAGTCTTATTGATCCAGTAACTTCCGAATCTGCAATGTTGTAAAATCTTAAGATTACTCCATTTCCGTCCTCCGCCACTTTGAATGCACTGAGTATTAGAGAGGAGGGGTTTATTTTCACCATTGAGAAATTGATTTTTTCTATGTCTTTTGCCAAATATGCAACTGGTAAACCTTGATAAGCTTCCGAGAAGTTGTATGCTTCTTCCAAGCTGTATCTTTCTGTGAAGTATAATGAAAATTCTGCGGTGTGTGAACCCAATGATTGTGCACCGGGGGTTAAAACCTCTGGCCCAGCGTTTCCTTTCCTCGTTACTAAATTGGGCCTTGAGAGCATTCCTACACTCCTCAATAGTGTAAGTGCGAGGTTTATTGCAGATTCGGACTTCTCGACTTCATACTCTCTGAGTCCTTTTGTGGAGATGACCATACCCCCGTTCTCGTCAGCAATATAGACAAAATTTTGCATTGGATACCTGTTCTCTGGCAATTCAACATATTCCTCTATGTTTCCTGAACTTTCTATTTTGTTTGCCCTTTTTATTGGTCCGAAATAGTCATCGCTTATGTGGAAGTCTGAGATGACTGGTAGTTCAAAATGAGCCCTAAACCTGTGGTCCTTTGCACTGTTTTTGAAGTGTACTTTGACATCTATTCTTGGACTGGTTTTATGGATAAAGTATGAAACTTTAACTGGAAGCGATACTCTTTTTGTTGCTCGTTTTTCATTTTCGAAGTCAAAATATTCTGGGATCTCTAAGTTGTGTTCTACCTCTATCAAGAACCCCAGATCATTTTCAGCAACTGTTTTAATTCTCGCATGTTTTCCAAGGGTGCTTATTTTTTCAGGATTTTTGGATGGGCAGTAGTTGTATTCGTCCCCGATGTCCTCCCAGTCCTCGAAATAGCATAGGTTCTTATATCTCCTTCCATTTCTTTTATCTTCCACATTTAGTGTTCCATCTGTATTAATGTTAACCTTAAGAAACGGAGTCTCAATTGGAAGCTTCACGGGAGCATTTGTGTTAGTAGATTTTTCTCTTCCATGCGTTATCTCGAAGACTTTGACACCAATTGGGGGGAGTTTGGCTTCAAACCTTATCTTTATACGTTTCTTCCTGACATTTTGTGGTGGTGCTATTTCCGATGTTATCAGGAATTCTCTAAGGTAGTCCTCTTCTGCTGTGTTAAAGTGCTCAAAACTTCTGTCATTTTTTATTATACAGGTTGTTTCTTCTAGATATTCTACAAATGTCGGGAGTTTCTTTCCGTTTTCAATTACCACCAGGTCCTCATGCGGCTCCTCTGGGGGGAGATATATTTCTTTTTCGATAATTGTTTTTGTATCTCTTGCAAAAGGTGAAAATACAATAAGATAATGTTTGTCCTGGTCCTTACCTTGGCTTCTAAACTTTTCTATGAGTTTATTCATGAGCTCACATTTTATAACCTGGATAAGCTGAAGAACCTGATCCTGCAGTACTTCCATTTCGCGGTCCACCTGATCACTGCCACACCCACATATATCGTCATGAGGTGTGGTCTTTAAAAACAGTTTCCATGCATAGTGGAGGAGGTTTAATTCGGTATCTACTGGAATGTCAAGTAAATACGCTGTTGCAATCAAGGGTTCAACCACTCTTATCAAAGCATGCTCAATTAAATGGCTTTTTTGTTTGAGGTGCATTCTGGAAGAAGCAACATCTTTGAGGATTGGCTCATATTTGGGATCACGCAGTTCTCCTTTGATTTTTCTTAACTTTAAGTTCAAGCGTAGTAGAGCTTCTGCATGCTCATCCAGACTCCCAATTTTGATGTTATATCCTTCTTCCTTTAGTTTCTTAACAAACTCTATTACTGTGCGGGAGGGAAAACTGCGGTCTGCTCCATACATAAGGAGAATATGACCGCTTTTGGAATGTTTGATGAACTTTTTGACCTTCTCCTCCAAGAATTTTTTAAACTCCCCGTACTCCTTTGGTGGGCAGAGAAAATTTGCATAACCATCGATGATATTTATAGTCAAGACTTCGCTCCCATCGGGACCTTCCCAAATAAACTCTGCATCTCTGCACTTATCTCCCACCCCTCTCCAAAGGGCTATAGTTTTCATTCCAAGACCTTTTATTAATGTGGGAATGTAAGCAGAGTGCCCGAACATATCCGGGAAATATGCAACTTTCATTGATGGAAGGGAATTCTCATTTAAAAATCTCTGGGCTACAAGAAAGTTCCTTATGAACGTCTCTCCCGAAATCAGGAATTCGTCAGGAAGAACATAAAAAGGACCCACTAATATTCGCTTTTCTCTGATCTTTGAAAAGAGTTCTTCTCGTTTTTGAGGGAATACTTCCAAATAGTCTTCTATGACAATTGTTTGTCCATCTAAATAGAATTTGAATTCGGGAAACTCCTCTAAAAGATCTGAGACGATCTCCATCAGATGGAGGAACCTTCCTCTAAATACTTGAAATGGAAAATACCAATCCCTGTCCCAGTGTGTATGGGGAATTATACATACAGGAGTTATTTTCATGGAATACACCTCCTTCTAATGAATCAATTGAGTTATGAGGTGTCTATAGGTTTTCTTTAAAACCTTTTCCATTGCTTGATATCAAAATCAAATGTCTTCAAGCCTTCGTAACATCTTCAAAAATTTCCTCTGAGAGCGCTCTCTTTAGAACCTCCTCATCCTGTGAAAAGAGCTCCTTTCGCCTGCAGAACTACTCCAAATAGAAGAACTTCTCAATAGGTATCCAGCCCAACTCAATATCCGTCGTAACCTTTATAGGCGTTTCTGAGATAAGCTTACTTGAGGTGACTGTTAAAGAAACTGATAATGGAATTGTCATTGCTCTCCCATCAGATTTGGGAGATTGTATCGACAGGACAGTTATATTCGGCATAAGACCAGAGCACATGACCATAGAAGGTGTCTCATCTCTGGAGCACGTAAAAAGAAGCACGACAATAGAAGGAACAGTTAACTTCATTGAGGCTCTGGGTACAGATACAATTGTGCATGCCAATATAGGAAGCGGAAATCTCATAAAGGTAAAGCTCCCAGGTCACATACCTCTTGAAGTCAGGAGTAAGGTTAGAATAGTAATCGACTTAGATAACATCCATGTTTTTGATAAAAATACTGAAAAAGCGATAATTTGAGGGATACTATGAGCGAAAAGGAGCTTAAAGAACTCCTCAAAGAGCTCGGATTCAGCGAGTATGAGGTTAGTGCGTACCTTACTTTGATAAAGGAAGGTCCATTAACGGCTGGTGAACTTGCAACGCTTTCAAAAGTTCCCCAGCCAAGAATATATGACGTAATTAGAACTCTCATGGGAAAAGGATTTGTAATAACAATCGGTGGAAGACCTAAGAAAGTGGTTGCAGTCAATCCAGAAAAGGTCTTCTCCGAGATTGAACGTAAATACGTCAGAAAAGTCAATTTGATAAAAGAAATGTTGAAGGAGCTTTACAACCCGGGAGAGGGTGAGATAGGGAATATAATCGTTGTAAAAAGCAAGATAACCTTTGAAAAATATGTAAAAGATGCAATCAAAAACGCCAAGAGACACATTTCTCTTGCCCTCCCTCTTCCTTTCTTGAAGAGAATTCAAAATGACCTAATAAAAAAGAAAAAAATGGGGGTTGAAATAGATTTATTTTTGTATGGGACTGGCAATGTCCCTTCTGTTGCTCATAAAATTAAGATGAGAGAAGTTCCGGATCCATTTATCCTGATTCAAGACAAGGAGACCGGGATTTATGCACCAAGTGAAGCCCTGATGTCAAAAACCTCAAGTCTCCATGGTTATGCTATGATAATCAAAGACGAGAATTTGCTGTTCATGTTTGACCGATATTTCTATCATGCCCTCTGGCCCACTGGAAGGACAGTGTATGAGGAAGAAAGAAAGCTCATTCTTCCAAGGGAATACATTCACATAAGGAAATTGGTTAGGGATATACGACTCTTTAACTTAATGAACTCAAAAGTCAGGATCATAGGGAAGTTTGTTAAAAGCAAGGAGCCTGTAGAGATTGAAGGCAGGATAGTGGATTATTATGAGGATGAAGCTAAAGTTATTTCCAATATCACCATTGAAACTGGAGATGGGAAAAGGTATGTGGTTGGTGGCTGGAATTCTTCTCTTGAAGATATTGAGGCTGATTTAATAGTTATTGAAGGGACATAGTACATCGTGGGAAAAAATTTAAACAAAGGGCATTCAAACAATCAGAGAAACTAAATCCCAAATTGCTTTTTCTGGGTCTTTTGCTTTTGTAACTCCACTTGCTAAGAGGACTCCAACTGTTCCGAGTTCTAAAGCCTTCTTAACATCCTCGCCGGTTGAAATTCCAGCACCGCAGAGAACCTTTACATCTGGGTTGACCTTTTTAACAAGCTCAACTGTGTCAGTAATGACTTCAGGTTTTGCTTTGCTAACTGGAATCCCAGTTCCTATGAGCTCTGGAGGTTCGACAGCAACATAATCCGGATTTAGGGCAGCAACAGCCGCTGAGACCTTTGGATTGTTTGAACAGACCATTGTCATTAAGCCAACTTCTTCAGCTCTTCTGATTGCAGCCTCTAAATCAGCCAAAATCATTCTGTTTTCTGAGTGGTTTAACAGAGTTCCGACAGCTCCAGCCTCTTTAACGGCCTCTGGTAGAACGTGACCTGTATGACTGCCGGGCTTTATTGGGTCAATATGCTGGGCAAAGAGTGGAATCTCAACCTCTTGAGCTATTCTGTAGAGGTCAGCCAACTGCGGAGCGACTACAATTGTTATCCCCGTCTCCTTGTAAACCTTTTCAGCGGCTTTAGCTATTCTCAAAGCTCCTTCTCCAGTGGCCTGGGCATATGTTTTAAAATTGATTGCAATAATTGGTTCTTTCAACTTCATAGACATCACCTATGGTGAATATGTTTTTGGGTTTAAATGGTTTGTCTATCTTATTAAACTACAAGAATTTAAGAGAATAAAAATTAGCTTCTTTCTTAGTGTTGGAATTTGAGGTTGAGTAATTTGTTTTTACTTTTCCAATTTGGCTTATTTTATGATAATTGTGTTCATTTGTGTTATGTTTTTGGTGTTGATAGATGACAATAGAAACTGTTATATACTACTTCTACAATGGTATTATTGATGATCTTGTTTGGGGGGGCGGAATGCAAAGATGGGTAGTTTTGGGCATCCTTGTGTTGTTGGTTTTTAGCAGTTTTGGTTTTGTTTTTGCTGAGCAGTTCTAGGAAGTCAAGGACTTGCAAGTTAGGACTGAGAAGTGTGAAAGCTGTTCTTGCCAGGATTTTGACATTGATAAAGCTTTGAGTGAGGTGAATGCAAAGATTGAAAACTTGACTGAAGTGATTAATCAAAAAGAAGCAGAATTACAGAAACTTTATGCAGAACTCAACAGAACCAAAAGTGTTGAAACCCTTGAGAAGATTGTTAAGCTTGAGGATGAGGTTCAACTTTTAAGGAGTGAACTTGAGTTCTACAAGAGACAAAAAACTGTAAAGGAGATTCTAAAGAGGTATCAGAGAAACCTTTACACTACTTACGACACTAAAGCAATTGTTAATAATTATACTACGGATATTCAGAGATTGCTACCAGCAAATAGAATAAATAGAAAGATAAAAACTTCAAGTGACATAGCTGGACTATACTGGTATCTAGCAGAAGATACTTTTAATAAAATAATGGACTTAGAATATGAGCTTCAAACAACATTTGAAAAAATTAAGAACAACCAAGCTTCGATCAATAATGCCCTTCAAATAATCAAAGAAAAAAGAAAACTTTGGAATGAGATTTATCAGTATTTAAGGAAGAGGGATGAACTATATGCATATGAGGCGCTAGAGGAAACCAGACGGAATCAAATACTTTATAATACAATGATTGGCATAGTGCCTTTGAGCTCTACCCCTTCTCCATGGGAATGTTGGAAAAAGACTGAGAACGGTAATATTGTGTATGTTTGTAGAGAAATCAGAAAGGGTGAAGTAGTGAGCTGTTGTCCAGATCCCCTTGGGCATCCATTAGGTGATGGAACTCGTTTTATAAATCTTAGACCTGCTGTGGTATGGATAGGAATGTATTCCGATACATATCCCAGTGGAAGTTCTCATGTTGCGGACTACTGTTTATACAAATTCCCTTCCAGTAATAATCCAAGTGTGATATTTGAAACATATAAACCTTACGTTGATTATATGAGTAGAAAATACAACCTTAACATAAGATCAATCCAAATAAAATTCTTTTATACTGCTACTGCATATAATAGAGAGGCTCATGTATATCAACAAACCCATCTAATCTTTCAGTATAACTGTTATATGAGCACAGGTTACTGTCATCCCTCAAAAAGTTGGCTTAGAGAACTACCCACAAATCCACAGAATCCACCATATTCGATGGTAACTAATTTAATGGTATGGCCCTATGTACTAGCATGTAAATATAAGGGGGATTGTGGCTTGGCATGTGAATGGGCGAATGCACATTGTAGAGGATGTTTTGCACCAGATGACACTGCATCTCAATATTTTGCAAAAAAATAGGGAGGACTTTAAATGAAGACTTTTTCATCTATCGTTTTGTTTCTTGTTTTTGTGTCTCTGGTTCAACTCGAATCTCAGTGGGTGTATAACACGGAGGACTTTATTGATAGAGTGAAAATATCACCTGAGGGTTCTTACATAGCCGCAATTGGGACATCTAACGGAGAAAGAGTTTATGTGTTTAATAGAAATGGAAGCTTGCTTTGGAAACGTGAAGGCATGTCTTCTCTGTCCTTCTCAAATAACAATTACATAGCTGTGGGAGGAAAGGGTATTGCTCTGTTTGCTGGAGATGGAGAGCTTCTGTGGGAGTATAAAAATACGTCAAATATAGAGAGAATTTTAATTTCAGAATACGGGGAAAAAGTGATCGGAGTTGGGGAAAGAGAACTCTACATCCTTGATAGAAATGGAAAATTAATTGCCCAATTGATGTTTAATGAATCGATTAGAGCGTCAGCATCTTCTTGTGGTTGTTATATAGCAGTAGGTACAGAAAACGGAACTCTGTATTTCTTTGAAGATGAGAAACTAATATGGACTCAAAGGCTCAGCGGAAGGATTTATCCTCTCTCATTGTCAGCCGATGGAAACTATGTTGTCGTTGGCGTGGGCTCAAAGCTACACGTTTTTGGGAATGATGGGAAGTTGCTCTGGAGTTACTCTGTAGAGGGCAACATATTGGACGTGGAGATATCTGAAAGTAACAACTATATAGCCCTTGAATCCGTTGAGACTGGAGAAGTTCTGGGGAGTACAACAGTTGGAACAACTCATGTGTACCTTCTTGATAAAAGTGGGAATGTTCTGTGGTCACAAGCTCTAAGCCCAACTTCGTACTATTCTTTTAGCAGTGGAATTGGTGATGCAAGTGGAGTGTTTTATTATTTTGATGTTTCGGCATCTCAAAATAGTGAATTCGTTGTAGCTGTCGTTGGAAGTAGGGTCTATCTTTTTAATAACGAGGGTAAAATTCTTTGGGAATCTGAAGTTGGAGAATGGTCAGGCGTTGAAATTTCGAGAGATGGAAAATATATCGTAATTGGTTCACAAAATGGTGAGGTTAGGCTTCTTTTTAATAAGTATGCAGAAGCTTTGACAAAAACTGAAACAGTGACCAAAATCATGACAGAAACCATAGTTAAAACGAAAACAAGTACAGTAACTGTAATTGAAACAAAAAACGTTACATGTGGGAATGGGTTTATGGTTTTACTTTCCCTTATAATCCTAACGAGAAGAAGGGTTAATCATGAAGGAGGAACAGCAACATGAATTTAAATATGAAGCACATTTTCCTCTCTGTATTTATTATTTTTGTTGTGCTAACAGTAGTTATAGGCATTCATGAAAAGCATCAAAAGAGTTCCTTTGAAAATACCACCGAGTCATATTTCCATGGTAACATTTCCTTGATGTGGACTGCAAAAGGAGAAAACTTTTTCTATTGTAATGACTCAATCCTCGTCCCTGAAGATTCTATGGTGAAATTTTTAAGTATGGAGAACGGTACCGTTGAGAAACAGCTGACAGTTTCTGAGTATTACTTTTTAGATCACTTCATGTTTTTAAGGATCAATGGGGAGCATTATAGGGTTAAATATCCCAGCGGAGAGCTCATTAGATTATCAGCACCTGTGTTTGAATTTAACGGATGGAAGATAGAGCTACAAAATTCAACTGCCATATTCCTCAATAACTTGAGGTTCTCTTTTAGTGAGACACCCCACATTTTGAAAACGGATGAAGAATTCTTTATATTTGGGCATACTGGTAAAAACACCTCTAAACTGATCATTCTTACGGACAGAATAAAGGTGTTCCAAATTAACGGAACAATAAGCGGAATTGTGGTTGTTAACGATACAGTGATTGTGAGTGTTGGTGATTACAAGCGGGTTGTGAGACATAACAAGCAGTGGAAAATTAAAGAAGTCCATTACTATCCCACAGGTGGGTACATACTGGCTCTCAAAAATGATTCAGTTGTCTGGAGACTCACCGATAACAGAAACTTCTATCATGTTGGAAAATCTGGTTTTCATGGAATTGCCGTATCAAATGGCATAATTTACGGTCTAACGAATTTTGACATAGTGGAAATCTCTTATAATGGCTCAATCTTGGGAAGGATTCCAATTTGGAACATGAGTAGCTGCTTGTTCATTGAAAGTGTGAAAGGAAATGGAAATGAACATTTCTTTGCATTCGCCTATAAAGGTACAAATCCCTGCATAGGTCAGGAAAATCCTTCAACAATCTATGGAGTATGTGTTTTGAATTACAAAACCAAGAAAATTAGCTGCATTAAACTTATTGACGAGCAAAAAGCTCTTAATGTACAAACTCTCAAGATTGGAGTTCATAGAAATTATGTGGTGGTGGCTTATAAATTAGAGGAGCAAAACCTCGTAAGTATCCTGAAAGTAAAATAAAAATCAAAGCTCAAATAGTCCAATCAACTCCCAAAATTTCACTGTAAGTGTCAAGCACCTTCTTCAGGTATTCTTTTGCAGTGCCAACTTTGTCCTTCTTGAATCTCTCTGCCCACTTCTCATTTCCAAACTCTTCTGCACCTGCAGCAACTAAATCAACGACCCTCATGCTGTCCCAGAATACAGGCTCATAACCAGCTTTCTTTGCATAGTTTATGAGCTTTCTTATGACTTTCTTTGCGTGTTCTTCCATTTCAACATTCTCACCGTATGCTTCGAGGAAGAGAGCTTTAAGAACTGGCTTCATCCATCCTCTGTGGAATCTGCACCATCCAACGTTATCGTACCAGAATTCATAAAGGGCACTTGCAATGATTTTGTTTGCCAACTCTTCAGGCTCAAGGAAGACTCCAAACTGATAAAATGTCCAGTATCTTCCTTGGATCGGTAATGGAATGTAGTTTCCCATGGCCCAATACATAGTTGGGCAGATTTCTCCATCCTCTCCGAGAGGTGTAAAGACTGCATAGTCCTTGAAACTCTCGCCGTAGCTCAATCTATCCTTAAACTTTTCATCAAGAATTGCACTTGCCTTTCTTTTTCCTAAACCAAGGATTTTAGCGATCTCTGTTTCTGCAAATGCCACTCTATGGGCTAATTCTGCAACAAGCTTTGCATTCTTCTCACTCGCTTCAACGGGTTTCAGAATCAGGGCATCTTTTGTGAAGTCTGGTTTGTCGCTTAATCCTACCTCTTCTGGCTTGAGCAGGCCGCGATAGACAAGCTCAAGAACCCATGCAGCTAATCCTCCAAACTCAATGGCATCAAAGCCCATAGCATCAACTGCATGGACACTTATATCGCTTGCCCTGAGTGCTATACTTCCGCTTAATGGGCCATTTGCTTCATATGGTTCATACTCAACATGATGTCCTCTACGGAATTTTTTACACACAACTGGACAGGGCTCGCCACAGGTCGTCCAGTTCTTGGTTTCTATCGCTTCCTTGTTAAAAGGTTCCCAGTAATGCTTCATTATGTTCTCATGGATTTTAATCCTCTCTTCTTTGTTAATATATGGCATCTGCCAGTTTAGGATTGGGACAAAATCGCCTTCAGCTGGATAGTTTCCTCCAAATGTTCCACCAGTCTTCAGCTTTGGATTATATCTGTACTTTGTAGTCTTCTCACTGATGATTTGGAACATCGGCTTTTTGTGAACCCCCTCAACTATGGGTCTTGCAACCTTTATATCTCCTATGTTCTCACCCGGGAACTTTTTCTTGGCTTTTCCTCCAAAGATTATTGCTACAACGTTATGAACTCTCATCAAGACACTTCCGCTTCCTCCTCTTGCTGCCCAGTCCTCGCTCCCTTCTACACGCTTTCCGTTCTTTAAAGTCTGTGAAAATATTGCCCCAAAGTTGGTGTTGAGCGAAGCTGGTCCAACACATGCAATTCTAAACTCGCTATCGAATTTATCCTTGAAGTTATCTATGAGGTATTCTGTTAGTGCATAGACACCTTCTTCTCCTTTATAACCATGCCAAATTTCTAAAACCTTTTCAAGCTCAATTTCATGGAGTTCAACGCTAACGTTCTCTCCGTCTCCCTGGAGTAAGATGACTGTCGGTTTTTCTCGTTTTCCTTCAAGAACTACAAAGTCTACTCCAACTCTTTGGAAAATGTATGCTGCTCCACCCATTGTTGATGGGAAAAGTGTTCCATAGAGTGGTGACCTGAAGACAAATACAAGTCTGTGTGCTCCGGGCAGAACTGAACCTGCAAATGGACCTTTTCCAAAGACGGTAACGTTTTTTGGATCATAGGGATCGAGTTCGTATGTCTTATAGACCTCATCATGAAGATAGATGGCATAGTCAATGATTCCATAGATTCCTTCCTGCTGTATTTCATTCATGCTGATCTCTTTAGTTTCCAGGTTAATTTTGAGGGTTGTGAATTTCATCCTTATCCCTCCGTATCACTCTGAGTGTTATTTACAGCTTAATGTATTTAAGATTTTCGAGATACAGTTCATATATACACGTAAGCGTAATAAAGAACAAAATGAAGTTTAGTTCCAAGCTCACGAGCTTTTTGCTGGTTTCCAATTCTTGTTTTGGTAATACCTTCGATCTTCAAAAGTTTATATCAACCACTCTATGCAGGTCTTGTTGCAACTATATTTGCCCCGGTGTCAAGTATGTTTTTAACTATAATTTGTCCAATATGCACTGGTGCTTCTACTTCAACATCCACAAGTTTTTTCATTATCTTGGGTATTAGCTCCTTTGGAACGGGTTTGTCTGTTTTTACTGAAACTGTTGGGAATATTCCTCCCTTCACCTTCACAACGCTCATAACAATGCGCTTAGGTGCTGTGATTTCTTGGATAGCATATTCCTTTCCTTTTGGACAGGTGTATCCTGTTATCCCCACTATTTTATCTCCTTCCATAGTAACCTCTATGGTGCATCCGAGAGGACATATTATACAAGTTAATCTGATCTTCCTAATCTCACTCATTTGGGACAACCTCCATTGTGATTTTGTCCCCTGCTTTAGCTATGTCTTCTTTTTTCAGCCTGATTCTTATCATCTCTGATGGTCTAACAAATGGTAACCTGATTTCTTTTTCTATTTCTGGGAAACGAAGCCTGACGTTTTCTTCTGGTTTTTTAACCCTCGCATATATCATGACATCCTTTGCGTCGGAAACATAATGCGGTACAACAAGTCGGATGTTCCTACCCTTCACGATCTTTTTCCACTTCATGGAGGGTAATCCTTCATTTTTGATAAACTCATAGGCTCCTATTGCTGCCTCTTCTCCTTGTTCGACGACGTAATCGACGAGGTCGTTTATCACAAGAGCATTACCAGCCACAAAAACTCCCGGAACACTGGTCTCAAGATAACTATTTACAACAGGACCTCTTGTTGCGGGATCAATGATAACACCTGCCTTTTCTATCACTTTCAAGTAAGGTACGAGGCCTGCTGCCAGAACAACGGTGTCACATTTGAGTTCTTTTTCTGTTCCTGGTACCGGCCTAAGATTTTCGTCGACTTTTGTGATAATAACTTTTTCAACTCTCTTTCTACCCTCTATTCTTGTAACGGCATGGCTAAGGTATAATGGTATTCCAAAGTCTTCTAAACACTGAACTACATTTCTTATAAGTCCTCCCGGATATGGCATGATCTCTATTACTGCTTTAACGTGAGCACCTTCAAGGGTGAACCTACGAGCCATTATCAAGCCAACATCTCCAGACCCCACTATAACTATCTCCTTTCCGGGCATTATTCCATAGATGTCCATCATTGTTTGGGCTTCTCCTGCGGTGTATATTCCCGCAACTCTATGGCCGGTTATTCCTATCTCAAATACATGTCTCTCTCTGGCACCTGTGGCATATATGACAGTTTTCGTAACGATGTTAAGTAGTCCCTTTTCTGTAACAACTTTCAGGATTTTGTGTCTATAAGAGTGGGGAATGATCTCAAGAACGTGGGCATTTGTATAATACTCAATATTCATTTCATTGAACTTTTCAATGAAGCGGTATATAAATTCAGTTCCTGTAAGATTCTCTTTAAAGTAGTGGAGTCCAAAACCTGGATGAACACACTGTATTGGAATTCCCCCGATAAATTCCCTATTTTCTATGAGAAGAACTTTGAGTCCAAGCTCCCTTGCTTTTATTGCTGCAGCAAGTCCCGCTGGACCACCGCCGATGACAACAACATCATACTCATTCTGCATTTTCCTTCACCCCCTCTTTCAGGAGGATCTTAATATCGCCGATACCGTACTCCGTTCCCTTCCCCTTCAATGTAACCTTCCAGAGGGGGATTCCAGTTTCCCTAGCGATGATGTTGGCTATCCTCACCCTGCAGTATGAGCCCTGACAGGTTCCTGCCATGACCATGGGCCATGTTCTCATCTTAATGCCATCAAGGGTTATCGTCTTTACTCCCATCCTCTTCATGCGGTTTATTACATCTAAGATCTCTCCCTCAGTTATCCCATGGCACATGCAGACTACCCTTCCATAGGCAGGGTTTTTCTTTATGAGCTTGTTCTGTTTCTCAGGAGGGAGGCTCTTGAAGAAGATGACCCTTCTATAGGGGTTCCAGTGGGATTTTCTGGTCAATTTTATCTCCAGCTTGCCCTGAATAAGCTCCTCAACTATGTAATATGCTATTGCCGGTGCGGATGTGAAGCCAGGGGATCTTATACCTGCGACATTTATGAAGCCCCATGGATCATCATAAGCATCAATTATCCATCTCCCATCAGGCGGTTCTGGCCTCAGACCGGCGAATGTTCTTATTACCATGCTTCTCGGTGGGAGTTCCTTTATAAGCTTTTGCGCCCACTCCCATACAAATTCAAGGCCTTCTTTGGTGGTTGAAGTATCTTCCTTTGCATCCTCTGGCAGATCTTGAGCTGTTGGCCCTATCATAAGCCCACCATTCATCTCAGTGATGACGTAGACGCCCTTAGTAATCGGAGTGGGCGTCTGGTGGACTATTTTCGTCACCTTCGGCTTAGCATCATCATCAAAAACAAAATACTCCCCCTTTCTGGGGTGTATTGTGAAGTAATCTATACCCGCCATCTTCGAAATTTTATCCGCATAAAGACCGGCAGCGTTTATGACAATATCTGCCTCGATGAATCCTCTATTTGTCTCAACTCCCTTAATCTCGCCTTTCTTTATTTTTATCCCTGTAACTTCTGTCTCAGGATGGAATCTGACACCATTCTCGATAGCATTCTCAACAAGGGCCGGAGCTGCCATTGGGGATAACATTAAACCTGCTGTAGGTGCCCAGAGCGCTCCGGCAGCGTTTGGATTAGCATTGGGTTCAAGCTTTAGAAGTTCATCATGGTCAACTAACCTGACTCCCGGAACACCGTTTCTCTGGGCAAGCTCAAGATAGTGCTCGGCAATCTTCATGTCCTCCTCTTCCACTGCAATCATGAGTTCTCCGGGCCATTTTGCAGGTATTCCAAGCTCTTTAGTCCACTGATACCAGAGCCTGTTTCCTTTAATGCAAAGCTTTGCTCTGAGTGGATACTTGTCTGGGTCATCTTCATGACCTGGATGTATTATTGCTGTATTTGCCTTGCTGACGCCCATTCCGGCATCTGCATTTTTCTCAAGAAGATGTATTTCCAGTCCTTCATACTGGCTTAAAACTCTGGCTATCGAAGCCCCTACAACTCCTGCTCCAATTATAACAACTTTCATTCTTTTTCCCCCAGATGATGGTTAAGTTATGGTAAAGAAAAACCAAATAAAAAAGTTGAGAAACAGAAATTAAATCTCAAACCCAAGATCCTGCAGAACCTTAGCCCAGCCCAGAGATCTCTTAACAGCTTCTTTCCATCCTCCATAAAGCTTTTCTCTGGTCTTCTCGTCCATCTTGGGCTCAAATTCTCTCTCAACCTTCCACATCTTTGCAATCTCTTCCTGATCCTTCCAATATCCAACCGCAAGTCCTGCAAGATATGCCGCTCCGAGGGCTGTTGTTTCCTGTATAACTGGCCTGATGACCTTTGTTCCCAAGATATCTGCCTGGAACTGCATCAGGAAGTCGTTCTTGGTTGCACCGCCATCAACTCTAAGCTCTGCCACTTTTATGCCACTGTCCTTCTCCATGTCATGAAGAACATCTCTTGTCAAATATGCAATTGACTCAAGAACAGCCCTTGCAAAGTGTGCTCTTCTGGTACCTCTGGTAATTCCGATAATGAGTCCTCTTGCATACTGATCCCAGTATGGAGCTCCAAGACCAACGAATGCAGGCACGAAATAGACTCCATCATTGCTCGCAAGATCTCTGGCTAAAGGCTCAACCTCTGCCGAGACCTCAATTATCTTGAGGGAATCCCTAAGCCACTGCACTGCTGCTCCAGTGATGAAAATGCTCCCTTCAAGGGCGTATTCAACTTTTCCGTTCAGCCCCCATGCGATTGTGGTCAGTAGATCCTTCGACCTGTAGGGCTTTTTACCGGTATTCATCAGCATAAAGTTTCCAGTTCCATAGGTGTTCTTGACCATGCCCGGTTTGTAGCATGCCTGTCCAAAGAGTGCAGCCTGCTGGTCACCTGCATCACCTGCTATCGGAACCTCAGCTCCAAAGACCTCTTTGTCGGTGTATCCATATATCTCGCTGGATGGCTTTGGTTCAGGAAGAATCTCCCTTGGAATGTTCAGTATCTCAAGAAGCTCGTCGTCCCAGTCAAGCTTGTGGATATTGAATATCATTGTCCTTGAGGCATTTGAGTAGTCAATGACATGAGTTTTGCCGCCGCTGAGGCGCCAGATTAAGAATGTATCTATTGTTCCAAAAAGAATTTCACCTTTCTCTGCCTTTTCCCTAACTCCGGGAACGTTGTCGAGTATCCACTTGATTTTCGTGCCTGAGAAATATGCGTCTGGAACAAGTCCCGTCTTCTCCTTTATCGTATCGTAGTGCTCCTTCTTCAGATCATCCACAATATCGGCAGTTCTCCTGCACTGCCATACAATTGCATTGTATACCGGCTTTCCGGTTTTCTTATCCCAGAGAATTGTGGTTTCTCTCTGATTTGTAATACCTACAGCGGCTATATCCTTTGGCCCAATCCCAGCCTTTTCCATGGCGGTTTTAACTGCCCTCATCTGGGCATCCCATATCTCATCAGGGTTGTGCTCGACCCATCCTGGTTTAGGATAGTACTGGGTAAATTCGTACTGCCCAACTCCCCGGATGTTGCTCTCTCTGTCAAAGACTATAGCCCTGGCACTAGTCGTGCCCTCATCAAGAGAAAGTACATATTTTCCTTCCAAGTCAGCCATATCAGGCACCTCCTCTCTTCGGTACAAATGGCTTTACCAGATACTTATATGTCAACGCTCCTAAAATGCCTCCGATTATAGCACCTATAACGGGAGGCCCTATCCAGTACCATCCAGTGAATAAGCCCTTAGTTCCTACAAGTGCTCCAAAGATACGTGGTGCCAAATCCCTAGCAGGGTTTATAGCATATCCGCTGGTACCACCAAGGCTGAATCCTATTGATCCAACGAGCATACCGATCAACCAGGGAGCCATATTTGAGCCTGGTCCCGTGTTATCTCTGTCTGTTATGGCATATACTCCAATAAGTAGCATCCACGTGCCTATTATCTCTGCAATGAAAGCATTCGTCGTTGAAAAGGTACCAACGTATTTCCCTGAAATCTCGGATAATGTATGACCCCATGCAGCTTTATTGATAATGGAACCCGGCCCAGTGCACCATACGTTTGGCATTCCTGCCGCTTTAAGGCCCTCATAATAAACAAGATAGACACCAAGGGCACCTAAGAATGCTCCAATAAACTGGCCGACGAGATATGCAGGAACCTTACGCCATGGAAGGTCGCCATTGACAGCCTGTGCTATTGTAACTGCAGGGTTTATATGTGCTCCGGAGATTCCACCCACAGCATAAACTGCCATTGCTACTGCAAAACCCCAACCAAAGGCTATTAGAAGCCAGTTGTATGCCTGTGGTGCCAAACGTGGAGCTAATGCCACATTTGCAACGACACCATCGCCCAACAAAATCAAAATTCCAGTTCCTATAATTTCGGCAATAATTATTGCCTTAGTACTTGGCTCTTCAGACATAAGTCATTACACCTCCGTAGGTCTTTGTATATTATTTTGTAACTTTAAAGATTATAAAGATTATTGTTTATAACATTTTAATCCATTAATATTGGTTTATAAAACTAAATGTAAAAGTAAAGGGTTATAACATTTTAAAGCAATTTACATGCGAGTTTCAAACCAATAGGGAAAGATTAGGTTAGGATATAGAAATTAGACGAGATATTCCAAAGACATTCTATAATCGTAAAGTGTTATAACATAAAAATCAAATCTAAAAACAACTAGGAAAAGCACCTGAAGGAGATTCACTCGTCATTTATTATTATTCTTTTAAATTCCAACAGTAGCTCAACAAGCTCATCCCAACTTAGTTCGCGGCCAAAATTCTGTTGGAACTTAATCTTTTCTTGCTTTAAGCGTAGGTATGTTTCCCTTCTAAGAGGAATTGTTTTATATCTGCTCTTGGGTTTAGATACATATCTCTGCAAGGGCCACCCGCCCCTCAGTTTGGTGTTTGAAAAATAATAATGTTTTTAAATATAACCTTGTCACTATATTTTATTTAATTTTTAATGTATTAAACCTATTAGAATACTACTTTTAATACAATAAAAAGGTTTCCTGTACATTTGTGAATATCACTGTATACCCTAGTTCTCATCGGGTCGTTAAATTTATATGCATTTAAATTTTTGGTTGATTGGTGGTTGTTATGAACTTTCAGGAGGAAATCTTGCTC
>CAZTOS010000016.1:0-34403 GCA_964615185.1 uncultured Thermococci archaeon | reverse complement strand
TTATTACCTAAGAAGTGTTGTTGTGATTCCGGAAAAAGAATATTTTAAAGCCTCTAATGAGTTTCTATCTTTAAAAGAAGAATATGGGATTCCAAAAGATGAAGAGTTAAAGACTTCTGACATATGGTTTTTGAAAATATGTCAGGAAAAGAATAGCCCTAACTTAGAAAAAAGATGTAATAAGAGGCTTAAAAAATACCTTGTGGATAGTAAGAAGGGATATGAATACTATATGGAATTTCTCGAGAAGAGTCTTAAACTAATACCAAGAAGTTCTGTTATCATTGTAGTATGGACATATTTTTTTGAAAGGGTTTTTAAAAATCAAAGGGATATAGAGAGAGATTTCCTTCAAACAATAATGTTACGAATTGAGGATGAACTAAAAGAACAAGGGAAAAGAGGGATTATATTATATGATGTGGCTTTTCTAAAACCATTATCTAGATTTTATAGCGAAATATTTCTTAGAGGAGAGTTCGTAGAAAAATACTCTCACATAAAGGATTCAATAGCATTTGAAGTTTCTACATATTCTTTTGGGATTCAAGTTGCGGATTATATTTCAAATATAGTACTCAATGCTTTACGTGGGTATAAAGAATCGAGATGTCTATTTATAAAATATGTTCGTCCTAAGTTAAGAAAAAAAGAAGCTGTTTCTATATTAAGGACTGGATTTATACCTTTATATTTGGAGCATTACAGGAAAGGGAACTTAGGTGAGTCCTTAATTCAAAAAATCTCTTGGGATCTTGGACTCTAGAGTATACAAAATAATAAAAAATTTAGTAACAAAATTATTTCAAGAGCCGCCTCCAAGTAAAATAACTGTCTGGAGCCTTTGGAAACCTTATGTACATCTCCCTCAATTCATTCTGCTTTAACAGTTCCCCAATTTTCGTCTTCTTCACGGCGGGATTGTCCCAGTACTTCTTTACAATCTTCACTAACTGCTTTCTTGCACTCTCCAGCTCTTCCTTCGTTAGTTCACTGAAGTCTTTATCATAAAGCCAGGCAGCGTAGTAGTGAACAATTGAAGGCTTGTGGTAAAGCTTCCCTTCCCTCTTAAGCCTCATCAAGCCGTACTTTGTCCTCAAACTGATCTGCAAACGCTCATAGCTGGCGAACCAGCTCTTAACGAACATCCAGAATTCCCGAAAGAGTGGATCCTCTATTTCCGGCTCTCTTGCAAAGTCGAAGAACACTTCATACTCATCCATAATTTGCCTGAGCTTGTTAAGGGCTTGTGTGGGGCTTGCGGCTCTGTAAAATCTGGTAAGGTCGTAGAGAATAACAGCCCCAATGTCATTCTCTTTCACGAATTTTAGGAGCTCTTTAAAAACTGGCCTCTCCAGTGGATCCGTGCTCCCGCTAATCTGCTCCTCAAAAATTTTCACGACTTCATAACCTCTCTCTTGGGCATATTGTAAGACAACTTCAAGTTGAGCTTTTGGATTTTGCTCTTCAGTACTCACACGAGAATAAACAACAGCTTTAATTCTCATAGCTTAACACTCTCCTTGAGTTCCTTCAAGAATTTTAGAACATCATTCCAGACTCTATTAAATTCTGGGAGCGGATTTATTTGATGAGCTAAGCTCCTCTCCCAAGCCCTCTCATAGTAGATTCTACGTTCTTTAAAGAGTTCCAGCTCAAACTGGACATTCTTAAGTCTGAACTTTTCGGGAAGAATGCTAATAACAGTCTTCAATTTGATAATGTCCCTCAATCTCCACACATCATACAAATCTCTTGGTCTTGTCCTCTGAAAGAGCGAGCGGACTTTCTCGGCAAAAATCTCTTCCAAACTATAGGATTTCAGCCTCACCAGTGAAAACTTGTCCGCATCAGAATATTCATGAAGTAACTTCCTCTCCTGCAACGGGAGTACAATCTTCTCATACTTTTCCAACGTGATGTCCATCTTTATCTTTGATGGGATTCCCGTTCTTCTGACAAGTCTGAACGGGATCTTAATCTCAAATCCCAACAGTTCTCCTTCAAAATTCCTAACTCCATAGCGGGGCTCAAATTCCAATCCCAAAAACTCCACTGGGCCAGCGTTTGCGAACTCCAGCATCCTTTCAAGTCTCTCCTTAAGCTTGTCTTCACTAACTTTCTCAGTCAAAGTGTAGTCCAAATCCTCAGAAAAGCGGTAATCCCTGAAGTAAGCTTTCTTCAGACACGTCCCGCCTTTGAACGCCAAGTCCTTCCAGAGTCCGCTCCTCCAGACTCCGTAAAGAATCCAGCCGATTACATAATCTTTTTCAATTGTTGAGATTGGCAAACCTAATTCAAAGCTTTTCCTTTTGATTTCATCGATCACCATTCCAACTCCTCCCAGTAATCTTTGGGAACGTTTACCAGAAGTCCCCATTTGTAGTTAAACTTCCCCTTGGCAGGCATCGTTGGATCAAGGAGTGAAAAACTTTTTCTATCTTTATCTGAAAGTTGAATTTTTTCCTCCAACCCTAAACCCAGTCGTTCACTGATATATCCCAGCCTCTTCAAAATTGCTTTGTTTTCCATTCTTTGAGCGTACTGTAAAAGCTTCTCTTGGTTAAAGCTTGCATTCTTTAAGGCTTTCACAACCTCGATTATTCCGCCACAATATCTGGGCTTGTCCAGACAGTCCACTATGGTCTTCTCTGGGTCTGTGATGTTGACATCTCTCCTCCCAATCTTTACTATATTCAAACCAAAGAACTTGTTGGGCTTCACTGTCACTATTTTGAACTTCCTGTTGTTGAATTCAACGATTTTCTCATAGCCTCTCTTTCTTGGTGTCTGTACAAAGACAATATTAGGGATCTGCTCTGTTAAACCATAGTAATTCAGGGCACTCCAGTAGGCTATGGCACTTGGCTTTACGAGGAGAGAAGCAAGAACGAATTCATGGACTGATGGGGGTTCGTTGGGATTTGGTGTTATAGCGTAAATGCCCTTGCCAATCCTTTTTATGAAGCCTGCTTCGGAGAGAACTTTGAGGTAATACTTCATTAAGTTCCTGTCAATTTTAAGGTGGTCAAGTGCTTCCTGAATTGTGAAGACTTCCCCAAGCTCCAAGAGCTTTGTTAGGACTTTCATTTTATTCATGTTTTCTCACCATCAGGTAAATATTATTACCTTATTATGAGACTTTTTGAATATAAACATTTTGGATGAGATTTATAGACATTCATTGCCGGTAAATATTGATTACTTAGCCTTCTTTTTGCTTTAGTTTTATTTGCTATAAATATTTTGCTTTAGTTAGTGTTTTGCTAAAATTGAGGGGAGCTGGAAAATGTTTGCATTAGGGGACCTTAATGCCAAGTTCATTTCGATTTTTATGAATATATGGGAAATACTCGGAGTACTCATTGGACTCATCGAGTTTGTTTCTTACAATTTGTCCTATCAGTAGGGAGTAAGTTAGGTATAGACATATTTTTATGCTTTAAGATAATAATGAATTGTTGGTGGTCATATGTCTCTGTTTGGAAAAAAAGAAAAAGATAGTAGGTCGAACTTTTCTAACACTGATGAGTCTTCCAGTGAGAAAGGTACACTCGAAAGTGAGATCACACTTAAAGTTGCTTCTGCTTATCAGAGAGATGTTGGCAGAGGAATAGTTAGGATCAGTAGAAAAGTCATGGGAAAAATAGGAACTCGCCCTGGGGATGTAGTAGAGATTATCGGTACAAAAAACACAGCGGCAGTTGTTTGGCCGGCTTATCCGGAAGATGAAAATTTTCCAGATATAATAAGAATGGATGGTACAATCAGAAAGAACGCCGGAGTTGGACTTGGAGATAAGGTAACTATAAGGAAAACAGAAATCAAAGAGGCAAAGAAGGTTGTTTTAGCACCAATTGAGCCAATTCACTTCGGATCTGACTTCATTAACTGGCTTCACTCAAGGCTCATTAAAAGAGCCGTTGTCAGAGGAGACTACATTGAAATTGGCATTCTTGGTCAGGAGCTCACTTTTGTAGTTACAGCGACAACCCCTTCGGGGGTAGTACAAATAACAGAAATTACGGATCTTACTATCTCAGAAAGATCCAGTAGATACATTAAACCGGAGAAAAACACATATGTAAACCTTCAAAAGTATGTGGAGCAGATTATTATTTTATATTTGAAAGGAATACCAGATGAAATGCAGATTCCGACAACAGGAATACTCCTTTATAGTGAACCAAAAAGCGGAAATGAAACATTTTTTATCAGCGGAGTTATAGAAAACCTTAGTCTTCAAAGTAAAAATTACTTTTTGCTTAATATCCAAGCCGCAGAGATTATGAGTTTCACTCCTGAGGAAGGAGTTAAACTTCTAGAAAATACCTTCAAAACAGCAATTCAAAAGGCCCCTGCTATCATTGTTATTGATAACTTGCACCTTATGGCTCCAAAAAGAGAGAATGCGGGAGAATTCGAAAAGAGAATACTATACAAGTTGCTTACCTTGTTAGAGGAAGTAAGAAAGACACAAAGAGTCATCGTTCTTTCAACTACAGATAATTTAGAAAGCATTGATCCCGAAGTTTTAAGTGTTTTTGACGAAATAATTCAAGTTCCTTCTCTAGATGAAGGTGGCAGACTTGAAGCACTTAAAATATATGCTCGACGTGTGCCGTTAGCAAGCGATGTCAGTTTGGTTGAACTTTCTAAGAAAACTGAAGGGTATAGCTTAAGAGATTTGAGGAATCTGCTCAGAAAAGCTATCATAAATGCTGCAAAAAGGAGAGGACTTCAAGAAATCCAACATTACAAGGACATTATGGTGACTATGGAAGATTTTCAAAATGCCCTGAAGGAGATTAACATAGAAAAGAAATGAGAGACAGCAAAAAGGCTTGGGAATCTATAAGTAACATAAAGATACAACTAATTCATTCAATTAGTTGACAAGATAGAGCCTGAGCTTTAGTTTGTAGCATTGTCATTAAATAAATATAATTATGAAAGGAGTGCTATTGTTGCTTTAATGCTTTTTCTGCAATTTTTCCTAAAAGATTTGTAAGCTCTAGTTCGAATTCTCTACTAACATCACTCGCTCTACTAAGAGCATGAGCAACTTCATGTAGAAGAGTTCCTGCATATCTCTCTATACTTTCAAGTTCACTTCTCTTTATAATGATGGTTCTAGTAGCAGGATCCCATATTCCAGTTGTTTCGCCCCAAGATCCAAATTCCTTCCTCATGGTCTCAGAGATTTTTACTTGTCTTATCTTTTTAGGCTTGCCTCCAATAAGAAAGAATATTTTATCGGTCATCTCGAAAACTTTCCTCTCTTTTTCGGTTAACTGGTGTGGTTCAACAAACTTAAACTCAAAGCTTTCTTCGTATTCTTTGTAGAACTGGTTCAAATCACGAATAGGATTACCGGATATATCCTTTAATCCCTTAACTTTTTCTTTTAGGTTTTCTGGTATCGTGATTATTCTATAACCGCTAGATTTTGCCTCGTCGACCATATTACTTGCACTTATTAGTTCATTAGGAGTTAAAAAAACGACCTTTTCCATAGCATTTAATATTTTAACAGCATGTTCTTGAACAGCTATCCATTTGAGTTCATCGTGCATATTACCAATAGAAAAGCTCTCTAAATCCCTAACGAGACGTTCAGCTACTTCTCTACTCTTGCAAGATAACAGGATACTCTTTATCCTATCTGAATATGCATTTCTACCTACATTTGTTCTTTCCCTATTAAGCGCTTGTCTTATCTTTTTTGTAAGAGAAGTTATATTATAACTGAAAAGAAAATTATCTTCTTCAGCTACTTTTACACCATTTATATAGATCCTTGCTATGTTGCCCTTCTTTTCTAATACTTCTCCATAAGGTGTTTTTTCAATTATCCTCTCTCCAGAGAAAATTAGAAACAAGTCTTTTGCTTTTTTAATATCTTCATCTGTAACTCCTTCTAAAACAAATTCTGTTCCTACGAAATTCGGATCCGATGGTGGATAAATAAAAGCATGAAGTGTTGTTATATCCTTAAATCCATATTTCTGAGACTTACCAATAGTTATGTCTCCATATTTTGATTTTATAACGACTTTTACCCCATGCCTATCAAATGTAGCTAAAGCATCTTTTAGTCCTATACCGAACTTGCCAATCACATGTGGATTTCTGAGCTTTTCGTCATTTTCTTTCTGTGTGAGATGTTCATACCTTAGCCCTCTTCCAAAATCCCTTATGTGCCATCTGCCTTCTTCATCCTTCCAAATTTTAATAGGTTCAGTGTTCGTCAATATTTGTTCATCAATAGCATTAGCAATGATTTCTCTTATTGCATGGTACACCTCCCAATCTTCCAGTATTTTTTCTATGTTTAAATCAAATTTTTTTACTTCCATTTCGACACCTTCTATGTTATTTACAAGAACATTATTTCACCTGTCTTTTATTTAAAATTTGTCCTAGAGATTTCAGAAAACACCAAAAATGAAGTTTTATAAGAGATAAAACTGATTAAGATATTCCTCATGAACACTTTTTACCAGCTAGTTAAAAAGAATAACCAAAAATTAATTATCACTCTAATCAAAAAGCTTAAAACTATTAATGGTAAAATGCTAAAAATAGGTGCTAGCATGAAAACGGAGAAAATTCTATTAGTAGACTCAAAAATAAAGGACAGCTTGATAAGGTACCTCTACAGAGGTTCTCCACCATTTGAAAAGATTGACGAGTTAGAAGGACTTATCAAAGAAGCCTTATCCAGAAATGAAGATCCAGATGTACTTGCCAATGCTCTATCTAAGTTAGTACAAAATGAAAAAGAGTTATTACTGTCTGGAGTCCTGCTGTTTTATCATTACAAAGCCACATCCAAAAGACCCAAGGTTTACAAGCCACCACTTCAAAAACAGTCTCCTGAAGAAAAAATCAGAGAGTTCCACATCAGAGGAGTTGAACAGGTAAAGAACCCAATGTTTAGCCCAACATATAGAGTCAAAGTAAATGAAGAACCCTCCACTACTGGGGATTTTGCCATTATCGCTGTTAAAGCATATTATGAGCATCTCCAGAATTCTCCAGTAAGTATCTTAGGGCTCAAAAAGGTAGGTAAGAAGACATTCATGGTATCTACAGATTTGGGAGAGCTCAGAGTTGATGGAAATAGATCTCATGCAGGATATCTTTATACTCCCGATGGCGATATCATCAAGTTTATAGTTTCTCTTTGAACTTTCTCCTTATTGCTCATTTATAAATTTATTACTATTATCAAAATCCTGATTACTATTAGCTATCGAAAATTTTTTATTGTTTTTACCACCATAGTTTGTATGAAAACAACCAGGAGAGGGTAAAATGAAATGGTACATTGAAATTGCAACCATTGTATTTGCCACTCTCTTTATTGTTTCCCAAGTTACACCCCACGACAACACTCAAGAAACAACTCTTATGCCACTTCTTCAGCAGTTAAACAATATACACAAGGACATAAACAAAAGCATCACCCAAATGCAGGCACTAAAATCAAGCCAAGAAAGTCTCAATCAAATAATCCTACAACAACAAAAAGAAATACAATCGCTCCATGCCCAGCTATCTAAATTCAATCAGAGCCTTGTAGAGCTCAGACACTCACTTAATACTACAGCTCAAAGAACTGAGTTTAAACTCATGGAGCTTGAGCAGATAATGGAGTATGCAAATGAGGACATTAATTCGATTCTCAGGAAGATAAATAAGGACAAAAATCAAACATTGCCAGTTAGTGAAAGGGAGATTTATGAAAACGGTGTGGCCTTTATGAATCTCCACATCGAAGAAGAGCTAAAGAAAATTTTCCCTAAGGCAAAAATCATTACGAGCGACATTGTGTACATAGCTCCGCCAATAGAGAACATAGACAAACTTGAGACATTCATTAATTGGACCAAGATCCCCGGACTCAAGTACAAAGTTGAGCTTAATGATTGTGATGACTTTGCATGGAGGCTCTACTCAGAGAGCAAAACCCACTATTCTCTCCTGGCACTGGGTGTTGCGTATTCTAAAAATCATGCCTTTAACATTATACTCTTTAAGATAAACAGCACAAACCAGCTTGGCGTTTACATTATAGAGCCGCAAACTGGATCAATTTTTCCATTTACTAAAACACTGCCAGAATATTACCGTGAAATTGAGTACATTTTCTTATAAACTCTCAAAAGAGGGTTCAAAATGAGAGAAGAACTCAAACAGGAGATTTTAAAGGAACTTAATAAGGGGAGTCATATCCTGTTAAGGGGCCAGCATGGAGTTGGCAAAACTCATCTCGTCAATGAACTGCTCCAAGAGAATGACAGAGCATCTCAAATATGGCTTTACTTCCCCCAGCCAAAGCCCCCAAAGGCAATCCTCCTCGAGATTCTGAAAATGGTTCTTGAAGATGGAGAGGCCAATGAAAAGTGGAAGAGTTATAAGAGGGGAAGCATTCCACAGCTGGCTCAATACATTGCCAACGAGCTAAATAGAAAGGAATTCTCAATGGTCATAATCCTCGATGATTTTCACACAATCACCACAACTTCAGCGACAGCGTTTCGACTTCTTATAGAGGGAACTAAGAAAGTAAAACTTCTCTGCGTTGCTAATGACGAGTACGTAGATAAGCTCTACAAGAAGCCCGAGATGAAAAGGCTCGTATGGGAACTCAAGACCATTGAAATGGAACCTTTCACTGAAGAGGAGGCTAAGAAATTCATTGAGGAGGAATCGTCAAAACTTGGACTTTCATTAAACAAGCAAATGAAAGAGCGAATTTTGAAGAACTGTAACAGAAACGCCCTCTGCATTAAAAGCCAGCTTGAAGCCTTAAAGAAAGGTGAAGAGCTGAGGGAGAATGAACATGGAGCAATTCAGGACAAGCCCATAAATCTCTTTCCAATACTGGTAATTTTAGCCTTCAGCCTTGTCGCTTTCAAGTACATTTCAAGGGGCACAGGAGACAAGGAGCTCTACAGCTTTGGTAGCTTCATCTCAATGATGCTTTACTTTGCATTCAGGAGCTTGGTTGTGTACCCCGTGAGAAATGACTGATGTGCAAAATTCGGCCAGATTCGAAGGGCGAATAAAAACACACAAACAAAAAATGGTGTAGAATCATGATGGGACTTACCCACATTGTTTTCTCCATATTTTTCTACGGGATAACAGCTTCTATCTTCAGCCTCCCAATAACAAGAGGCATCCTTGCAATAGTCGCCTTTGGGGCTTTAATCCCCGACATCGACAATCCAACCAGCAGTATAGGGATGTTATTCTTACCCCTTTCAAAATGGATCAACAAACGTTATGGACACAGAACACTTACACACAGCCTCTGGTTCTGGCTTGGAGAGACGTGTTTATCACTTGCAATTACCTATCCGGGTGGGAAATTAACGTATGCAGTGGCTTTTTCTGTGGGAACATTAAGCCATCTTGTCGCAGATGGAATGACTAAAACTGGAGTAATGCTCTTCTGGCCTAATCCACGACCAGTTTACTTCATTCCACAGAGGCTTACGGTGAAGACAAACTCAAGACAAGAGCTTGTGGTTTTCCTTATATTCTCATTTTTAGCTGTTTCAACAGTTAGCATTTACTACATTGGCTGGCGTTCTGTTTTCAGATCAGCCATGCCAACTTTTGTTGGTGCAAGGAATCTTTATCTCGAAAAGGGTTGTCGTGAGGGTAAGACTTATCGAGTTTTTGTAAAGCTCACATACTGTGAAGGCTTTTGCTATGATTTGGAAGGGGAAATCATTGGAGCTGGCTATGAGAGATTTTATCTTGCAACACCAAAGGGGTACTTTGAGGTTACAGAGAACAGGGTTCCCAAAGTTTATTGGATGAAAACGAGAGGGCCTTATTACACAAAAATACTCCCTTTAAAGGACATCATAAATCAAAAGCTTCAGTTAAGTCCCTTTGATGTTGTTCTAACAAATAAAGGGCCGAGATACATCAAGGATGTAGACTTGAATGAAATTCTCAAAGAGAATCCTGAGGCTGAAGTAAAGATTTACAAGTACAAAGGAGGTTCTTAAAGTGAGAAAAATTCTTACTTTGCTCATAATATCTTTATCAGTTCTCCCCCTTTCACAAGCCCTAAAAGGAGAACCCATCTTTAACGAACACATAACCACTTATGATGCTTTGAAAGTGAACAATTTTATGATACAGCTTCAGCTCAGCCTTTCTGGAGAACCATACTTAATGATCACAAATGAGAGCCAGATAATATGGTTTGGAAAGGCAATATTCGGGAAGCAAATTGAATTTGGAAATTTCACTCTTATTATCGGCAAGTGGGTAAATGAAAGGCTACACATTCTTATCTATGGTCCAGATGCAAAAGTTCAGAGAGTTCAACATGCCGAAAAATTCAGGGTTAGATATCAGCCACTTGTTGTAAAAGCAACTCCAGGAACTATACTAAAGCTACCAATTGAAATAGAGAATCCCACACTGGACAACCTCACACTGACATTTGAGCTGATAGATGTACCCAATAATTGGAAAGCCCACTTTGAAACTTCTGAAAAGACTTACTCAATCAAACAGCTACTCCTTGGATCAGAAAAAAGTATCAAGCTATATCTGATAATTGATATTCCCGCTAACGCAAGAAGTGACAGAGTTAGGTTTAGAATAAACAGCTTTGTAGGGGAGATCAAAATAGAACTTCCCGACAAAGAACATAGGGAAAATTTCACAATCATAATTCCCTATTCACAACTTCAGGTCTCTTGCAATGAAAGGGCTGAGTTCCCAATAATTGTGGAAAATCACGGAGATGGGGATTTTCTGGTATTTAGGATACTTGAGAAGCCTCAAGACTGGAACGTCGATTTTCATGACAGTGAAAATCAAAGAACCAGAGTTCTGTTTCTGGAACCAAACGAGAAAAAAGTTGTGTACTTAGTTGCTGAAAAACCATATACTGGTCCAAATAAAGGAAAAATCAAGGTGCTTATCAACGGAAATAGCTATCAATTCAATATCAGCTTTCTCGGTGAGTGTAGAACCCAACCTATAAGTGTAAAAATACGAGTCTTCAATGAGGACTTAGTCCCAATCAAATATCCAATCGTGAAATTTGGGAATCTAACAAAGATTGGAGATTCAGAAGGGAGAGTTGAGTTTGAGCTAAATCCCGGAACCTATACAATGACATTAGCTGCCAAAGGATACAAGAACAAAACTATCAATGTTAGTCTGAACCCCGTTGAGAATAGAGAGCTTGATGTCATCTTAGAAAAGGAACCTTCGAAGGTCGAATTATCTTTTGAAACATTAGACGTAGAGCTGAATGGAGAATACACTACTATAAGCTTCATTCTTAAAAATTCGGGTTACGAGAAAAGAGAGATAACATTTGATTTATCTGGACCCAAGAACATAAGGTGGTGGGTGCTAAGAACTCCAACCTCAGAGAAAGCCATTTCTACTCTTAAACTGGCACCAAAAGAAGTCGCTGTTCTATATCTAAAGCTAAGAGCTGAAGAACTACATCCAGGAACTTATAACCTAACCTTCAGAACCCTAACTACAGATAACATCACAGAGAAAGCTCTCAGGCTTCACGTTATCGAGGATCCAAAAATTAAGATTATTCTGGATTCCTACTATTATGAGACTCAAGATGAAATAACAATTCCGGTGAAAGTTAGAAATGCAGGGGACACAAAACTGAAAAACCTATCTCTGGTTGCTGAAGTTCCTAAAGACTGGTTCTATGAAGTATCAAAATCAAGCTTTGCTCTTGAGCCCGGGGAAACGCAAGAACTTAAAATTAAAATAAAAACTGACAGGAGGGAGGGAGAGTATAGTGTGCAGGTATGTGTTTTAAACGAGATAAAAGAAACCTGTGACTTTGTTATAATTAGGGCAACAAAACCTGATTCATTCATATATGCAGTTTCATGGATTATTTCAGTGATTGGAGTGATATTAATTGGAAATTTGAGAAAAAAGCCATAAAATTCACAGAAAGGTGCTAGTAGAGAGTATACACTTGAAAGATACATTTAAGGAGGGGTTTAAAAACCACTATTTAATAAGAGAAAAAATTTTGGAGAAAAAAAGAAAACAACCTTGGTGTTTCTTGAACAGATATTATTGATGGGACACAAAATAATATGAATATTTATATTTTACCAATA
Source organism: uncultured Thermococci archaeon (assembly GCA_964615185.1). Taxonomy (GTDB): domain Archaea; phylum Methanobacteriota_B; class Thermococci; order Thermococcales; family Thermococcaceae; genus Thermococcus_B. Next base: position 22,251 of record CAZTOS010000016.1, on the reverse strand, counting down.
ATTTAGATGCATTTTTGTTATAATACCAAATAAAAATAAAAATTTTTGAATTTTTGTTCCAAAAGCTTTTGTAGAACATTGAAGAAAACTCTACCAAGAGCAATCTCCAAATAGAGATTGCAGAAAAATAAGGAGGTGATAAATATGGTAGAGTGTAGTTCTGAATTGAAGTATGTCAAACAAATAATCGAAGAAGAAGTCATTAACTACCAGCCAGATAAGTTGGACCTAATACTCCCTTGGCGTAAGAATGCAAGACTTCACTTCAAGCTGTTCAATGACTATGAGAGCTTTGTGGATACAATAATCAAGAATCATGAGCAAATGTCTGTAAATGAACTTATTAAGAAGTCCAGAAAGCTACATAGTAATTTTTATCTTGCATTAATTACCTACAACGAAATCCAAGACAAGACAGAAGAATGGTTCAGGTTCTATATTTCATTCCTTAGTGCACTATTCGAGTGGATGGCACTTTCAGCTGAAGCCAGTGCTTACTATGGTGACATAGAGAGGCTTGCAAGAGTAGTTGCTAATCAGGAATATTTACTATGTAAGATACAAAGTGCTATCAAAGAGTATTCAGAGTAGTGTCGCAATAGTGCCAGTCCACAAGGGCTGGCACTTTTTAAATTTTTGAGACTCTCAAATCCAGCCCCTCATTAACTACTTTACCCTTTTGGCAAACACGATTGACTTTAAAATATAAGAATTTCCATATAGGTACAGGATTCTCTCTAAAGCTGAAAGTTACTTTAATATTAATAGAACTTCGAGTTTAAAATTTTTCTTGACTTTCCTTAAGATATCATTTAGGAGGATATTTCCGGACACTCCCCACCAACTGAGTATTTTGACAAATCGCTATTATATCCGAATTGCTTTTAAAGCAATTCGAACTATTCACCATTGAGGTTATTACCATGGGAGGAGCCACACTCAGGAATGTAATGAAGATGATTGTAGCCCTTGAAAATGCCCCCATGATAAAGAAAACATTTCGGGAAAGAGGAGGGCCTTGCTGGACACACAGAGATTACTGCAAGTGTGAAGCTGAAGAGCTCTGCAACCTGGCACTTGCTGAGTTCCTTGGTGTGAATCCCGGGACTGCTCTCAGAAGCTGGAGAAACCTCATGTTTGAAATGGAAGAACTTGGCATAATTGAAACAAGACTTGTCGAGAATCCCAGAAACAGGCCACGCAGACTTCTCAAGCTCACCAAAGACTGGAGAGAAGCCTTTGATGAAATTTATGCAAAAACCAAGAGAGAGCTATTTGAGAAATGGAAATAGCAGTTCTCACTTAAATAAAGATAAGAGATATCAATCAAACAATATAAAACATCGAAGTTCTCAGATTTATCAAACAATTAAAGAATAATTCCTGGGAAGTTAGTCTGAGCTTAGTTACTTTGCACTGAAACAATGATAGAATATATCCAGGCCAACAAGTTTTTATGAGAGCTTGAAATGGAAAGAGCACCCCTAATGTGGACAGATAGCAACAATTACTTTTTCTCTTTTGAAAGTCTTGCCCTTCAGGACAGAGAGGCCAGAACGGGAAGCACTGAGAAGACAAGTCAAGCCTTAAGCAAACAGAGTAGTAGAATAAAAACCCCTATTGCCTAAGATTATATAAGGCTCCCTTCTTTAGTCGTGTCAACACCAGAAGAGGCTACTTTGACAAAACCTTTATGCTTTTATTTCTATGACAATGTCATCCCCAACCTTTACTCCTTCTACTGCAATTGAGACATTAACCTCACGCCCTCCTTTAATGATTGGTGTTATCATTGAGCCCAGCACCCTGGAGCGGTAATAGACACAATTTTCCTCCATCAGTTACTGGCCCAAGCATTTTAGAACGATCCGATAATGCCCATTTGTTTGCGGATATTTTTACATAGAGAAAGAGATAGTAACAATACGATTCGTACTCTATCAAATTTGGATTACTAAGAGTAAAAGTTACCCATATGTTTACATTTTGGGTATTGCCACTGTTAAAAAAATAGTTAAACTTAACACCTATTTCTTGAAAAATTTTAAACAAAAAGGTATAAATTAGTACATAATGTACATATCACTGCACAATATTTGCGGAGGTGTCACAATGGAAAAAAGCCAGGCTCAAAAATACGCCTTGCTTTTGGGAGTTCTACCATGGATAGCATATGTAGTGATTTCACCGTTCTTCAACAAGCCAGAGCCCCTGATTCTTGGCATGCCACCATTGATGTTCTGGAACACACTATGGCTCATACTAACCTCAGCATGCCTCTATGGAGCATACAAGTTTGAACTTGGGGGTGGCCTCCTTGAGTAGTGCAATACTCCCTGTTGCGATAATTATCGGATGGGTACTGTTAAGCTTAGCTGTTGGAGTTCTAGCAGGAATAAAGAGAAAATTCAACCTAGAAGGATACCTGGTCTCAGGAAGGAGCTTGGGTTTAATATTTCTCTATGTTCTAATGGCGGGAGAAATTTACAGCGCCTATGCATTCTTGGGAACTGGAGGTTGGGCATATTCCTATGGAATGCCAATAATGTATGCAATAGGTTATGGAGCCTTAGCATATGCCTTTGGTTATTTCTATGCAAAATACGTTTGGAAAGTTGGAAAATACTTTAAATGTGTAACTCAAGCTGACTACTTCCATGTAAGATATAACAGTAGAGCATTGGCGGCACTTGTAGCACTTATCGGTATTGTTTTCAATGTTCCATACCTCCAGCTACAGCTACAGGGGCTTGGTTACATTGTCAATGTTGGGTCACTTAACACAATTTCAATAAAAGCAGGGATTGTCATTGGAATGGTAATAATGATGATCTACGTTTACACCAGTGGTCTTAGAGGCATTTCATGGACAAATCTCCTGCAGGCAACTCTAATGTTCATAGTTGCATGGGCCATCCTCTTTGCAGTTCCATTTAAACAGTTTGGAGGAGTTAGTGAAATGTTCAAGGCACTGGCACAAGCTAAACCTGAACACTTAGTACTCCACCCACCTCTTGGAATTGCATGGTATGTTTCAACTCTAATTTTATGTGGACTTGGGTTTTTCATGTATCCTCAGATGTACCCCTCAATATACAGTGCAAGAGATTTAAAAACGCTGAAGAAGAACTATACATTATTGCCCATATACTCAATTTTCATGATACCTGTAATATTAGCCGGCTTGACTATTGCTGCAATGGGTATTAAATTAGCAACTCCGGATGAAGCTGTACTGAAAGCAATAGAAGTATCATATCCCTCCTGGGTCTTGGGAATAGTTGGGGCAGGAGGATTTGCTGCAGCGGCTTCAACAGCAAGTGCAATTATATTGACACTTGCAGGATTGCTATCCAAGAATTTATATACTATAATCAAGCCAGAGGCATCAGATAAAGAACTGGTACTGGTTAGTAGAGTGTCAGTTATACTCTTCGGACTTGTTGCAATGCTCTTGGCTCTCTATGCCCCAGGAAGATTAGTTGCTCTATTGCTACTAGCTTATTCAGGTATAACTCAAATGTTCCCAGGAGCAGTCCTTGGACTCTTCTGGAAGAGGATGAACAAATATGCAGCTGGAGCAGGAATGATTGCAGGATTAATAACAGTGACATACATAAAATTTGGACTTAAGCATAACCCCCTGGGAATTCATTTTGGACTTTGGGGCCTGCTTGTAAACTTCATTGTAACAATAATAGTAGCATATGCGACAAAACCTGATGAAAACTTTGAAAAATTTAAGGTTGCATTTACCTGACCTCTTTATTCCCTTTTTTATTCGATATGAGGTGATAAGTTATGAAAGTAGAAGAGTTTGTTATTAAAAAGGCTAAGGAGTTAGAACCATATATTATAGAGAGGAGAAGAGACTTTCACATGTACCCAGAACTTAAGTACGAGGAGGAAAGAACTTCATCCATCGTTTCCAAAGAGCTAGAGGAGCTCGGTTATGAAGTTATAAAGACTGCAAAAACTGGTATTATTGGAATTTTGAGAGGTAAAGAGGAGGAAAAAACTGTAGCTTTGAGAGCTGATATGGACGCTTTGCCTGTTCAGGAGGAGAATGATGTTCCATACAAGTCTAAAGTTCCAGGGAAGATGCATGCTTGCGGTCATGATGCTCATACAGCAATGCTCTTAGGAGCAGCAAAGATATTGGCTGAAATAAAGGATAAAGTGAATGGTACAGTAAAGTTAATCTTCCAACCAGGGGAAGAAGGAGGATTGGGAGCTAAAAAAATTGTTGAGGAAGGACACTTAGATGATGTAGACGCTATTTTTGGTATTCACGTATGGGCTGAATTGCCTTCCGGAACAATCGGAATTAAGGAAGGGCCTTTACTGGCATCTGCAGATGCGTTTAAAGCTACAATAAGAGGAAAAGGAGGCCATGGTGCAGTACCACATATGTCTATCGATCCAATAGTTGTAGCAATTGATATCGCAAATGCTTACCAAAAAATCATTTCGAGGGAAATAAATCCATTGGATCCTGCAGTCATAAGCGTTACAAAAATTGTAGCAGGAACAACTTTTAATGTCATTCCAGAAACTGCAGAACTTTGGGGTACTATAAGAGCATTTAATGAAGAGGTTAGAGATTTTATAATCGAAAGAATGAGGCAGATAACCGAAGGTTATGCAAAATCAATGAGATGTGAGGGAGAGCTTAAACTCACAATGGAGTACATCCCCCCAACGATAAATGATAAAGGATTAGCAGATTTTGCAAGAAAGATATTGAAACCTCTCGGAGAGATAGTTGAGCCAAGACCTACTTTGGGAGCTGAAGACTTTGCCTTCTACGCTCAAAAGATCCCAGGATTATTTGTCCTTTTGGGAATTAGAAATGAAAAGAGGGGCATAGTCTATCCTCACCATCATCCAAAGTTTAACGTTGATGAGAGTGTTCTTTGGAAAGGCTCTGCAATCTATGCCCTATTAGCTTACGAATACTTGGAGGGAGAGAGATGAAAGTCTTAGTCACGGGTTTTGAGCCATTTGGTGGAGATGATAAAAATCCAACAGAAATGATAGCTAAAACCCTTAACGGAAGGACTATAGATGGAGCACAGATAACTGGGAAAGTTTTGCCGGTTTCTGTTAAGCATGCTGGACCAAAATTAGAGCAAATCCTTAATGAGCTAAAACCAGACATTGTGATAAATTTAGGGCTGGCACCAACTTACAGCAACATAGCCGTCGAACGAGTTGCCTTAAACCTTTTGGATGCGAGAATTCCAGACAACGATGGATACCAACCAATTGATGAGCCTATAGAAAAAGATGCCCCAATAGCATACTTTGCCACCCTACCAGTTAGAGCAATAGTAAAGGAGCTTAAAGATAATGGTGTTCCAGCAATGATTTCCTACAGTGCTGGAACCTATTTGTGTAATTACGTTATGTTCAAAACGCTCCACTATTCAAAGCTTCATGATTATCCCAAAAAAGCAGGCTTCATTCACGTTCCATACACCCCGGATCAAGTTGTTAACAAGTTCTTCCTACTTGGCAAAAACACACCAAGTATGTGCCTGGATTTGGAAATCAAGGCAATTGAAATAGCTATAAAGACAACCCTTAGATTTATGAGAGAGGGAAAAGAAGATATCAAAGAGCCAATTTAGTTGAGGTCAAGAAGATGCGAGTGCTTGTCCTCGTTGTCCTTTTAATCCCTTTTCTGATAGCTCTTCATGGAATTCTTTGAGAGAAAGCTGAAGAAATATGAGGAGGTTTTGACGTCGAGAAAATACTAAAGGAAGAAAAGAAAGAATGTGAAGTATAGTGGGCACAGACTTTGTCCTCCCCTAAATCTTTCATTGATTATGATTAGGGGGAGGTAACTGAAATAAGAATGCCTGCTCTAAGCATTGCTGTAGTGGAAAGTATAAAGGGGGGATTAAGACATGAATGAAGATTGGAAAGCTGAGGAAATCGAGCTACTAAAAAAGATATTTAAAAGAAAGCTTGATGAAACAGACATAAGGATATACATGCTTCTCAGGGAAAACGGAAAGATGAGTGACAGCGAAATTGCAAGAAAACTTGGAATTTCAGTCACAACTGTACGACGGAGAAGAAAACGACTCCAAGACGAAGGAATACTTCAGATTATAGCCCTCCTCCTGCTAAAGGCTGCTAATGCTAGTTATGCCGATGTGCTCGTAAAGTTCAAGCAGGGAATAAAAATCGAAGAAGTCAATGAATTCATAAGCAACGCAATTAGAAATCCCAGGATATATGAGGTAACACTCTACATAGGTGGGAAATATGATGTTCTATTAAGGTTCTTTGAAGGAAACTTAGAGAGTTTAAATTACCATATTGAAAAATTTCTAAGGAGCTCCCAAGTAGTAGAGAGATACGAAGTAAATACTGCAGTAGGAAGTCCAAAGGCATGGTATAAGTCATTTAAAATTAAATTTTAAACTAATAAATTAACTCTATGTCCCAAGATTATAATAACATTCATGGCTTTGTCTACCAATTTCTCTTTTAGAGTGATCCCTACTCATAATATCCACAATCATAATGCCTATAATCAGGTCAATAAACTCCTAAGCATCAAATTGTCTTTTTCAATCATCTTTTAGAGTCTTACTTTTTCTTTTGAAAGCCCCTTCAAGGTCATGGACTAGGATAAAGTATTTAATCATTAAAAGATGAAATTTAGCATGAAGGTGTTAAGGGTGCAGAAAATCGTTAATATCAATCCCCTCTTGAAGAGGATAGAACATATGGAAAAAGAGTTAAAAGAACTTAAAATCGAATTGCTTAGACTGCAAGCCGAACAACTTCCAAGTGAAGAAGTTGATGAGGCTACTTTGAGAGAGCTTGAAAAGAGATTCGAAGAGTATCAAGAGGGAAAAGCCAAAGTTGTTTCAGCTGAAGAAGCTAAAAAAAGGCTTTTAACTCTTCTTGAAGAAGTTTAACGCTTGTATGCTCTTCCCCTTGGTTCAATTTTAGCAACGTAGATTTTCTTATTTTCCCAATCTACACCATAAAAGACCCTATATTTACCAATGCGAAGCGCATAAGCGGGCATGTTCTTTATTTCCACTCCTTCCACTCGTCTAATATCAAAACCTGGAGGTATAGAATGATTTTCAAGGGCTTCAATAAATTCTAATAACCGCTTAATTTGAGCTTTCTTAAACCACTTTTTAGCTTCTTTAAAGACTCTATCATCAATATAAACCTCAAACATTAGCCCACCATAGATGAATATCAGGTCTTACTACTTAAACTTTTTGAAGTTCCAAATTTCGTAATGTAGAAAGTAAATTCCCTCTTTACTTAAAAACATAAAGGATAAAGCTTTAAGAGATTACTCAGCCTGTTTCTTTCCTTGTCAAGATAGGGCTTTCAAAAGGAATATGAAAACTACCCACTCGCACTTGAAAGCTCTAATAAAATTCATAAAAACTCGAGCCTTTTTTCAAGAGGCACAAAAAGATAAGACTTACTCACCAGCGTTTCTTTCTTATCCCTCTTCTTAACCCTGCTTAACATCTCAAACTCAAAAAGAGCGCCATTACCACTAAGCAAAGCCTTAGATATTTCCCTAAGTTCTCTATTAGTATATTTTCTTGGCTCATTACCAAGGAATTTCAACATCCTTTCTTCATGCAAAATCCCTCTCAAAATCTCATGATACAAAGGCACAGTATAAAACTCATTCAAAACAATCTCATCAGCCTTTACCGGAGCTAATTCATTAAGTGAAAACGCTTGAGCTAAGTTCGCCCACTTATTTAGGGCTTTGCCAATTTCATGCTCAATTACATAAAACGTCTTGTCGAAGTGAACATACAGAATGTCTGGACCAAAGACAAGAACCGGTCTCTTATAATATGGGTTTCTGAGGTAAACATCAATTAAATCCCTAACTATCAAGGAAGTAAGCTTTCTCCTAAAATCAATTAGGCTATTCTGGTTTATTTTAGGAGGAATATCGTTTGTTATGATATTTGAAGACTTAACAGAGTACGAGTTAACTTTCTTCATGATGCCTCACTAATAACGTGTCCTCATTCATTGTTTAAGTGAGTTATGGAAAAAGAAAAGCGGAGGCCTGCCATTTCCTTTTTAGTAGAATAGTGATTATATAATTTTCTATACCACAAGAGTATTGTTAGAATGAATTTTTGATGTTTTAACTTGTCAGACAGCATCTGATGAGATTTCTCAAAAGTTAAATAGCCTTAAACCCAAAATTCCGCATCTGACCTCCTCCCCGTCTTGAAGGGCGAGGGTTCCAACGAGTTAACCCCTCGCCAGTGATGGGGAGGTTTGAGGGGCTTCATTAAAGCCCAATAAAGGCGGGCTTTTCAGCCCCTCTGGCCGGGTCTTCGGCCAGTTACCCCTCCTCTGAGCGTACAAACCGCTCAGGTTCGGGGTTATGGTTCTCACAACCTTCTTTAAAATGTTGAAGGCTCCAACCAAATCAGCATTCATTACAAGCCCCTCTGCGGGACACTTAAACAAACCCCTAACGAAGCGAGCCCTCTCGTGGGGCTTCCCGCAAACGGGGCAAAGCTTAGAAGTGAAAGCCTCATCAACGACTTCAACAAGGATACCATACTCCTCAGCAACTTCCGTCAAGCGTTTGATGACGTAATTAAACCGCCAGACGTGAGAGAGGAGGAAATTCTGCCTTTTGCCCTTATCAGAGTTCCGAGCTATTCCTTTCGGATAGCCAATGATGATTTTAGAAACGCCCAAATCGTAGAGTTTCCGGACAGTTTGTCTAACTGCCGTGTTAATGTAGTGCTTCGCTTGTAGCTTAGCCTTCTCGTGCATTCTTTTGAGTTTTCTACTCTTCTTTGCTCCACTCTTGTTGAGTTTTGACTGATACTTGGCAATCTTCTTCCTCCAGTAGAAGTCAATGCTTTTCAACGGTCTCCCATTCACGAGAAAACTCTGCCCACTCTCCACATAGACGGCCATTAAGTTGTTCACTCCCAAGTCAATACCCGCCGAAAGGCTCCCCTTTGGAGTTCTTGGGAGCTTAATCCACTCATTTCCTTCCATTTTCTCGTCAACGGTGAAGCTGATGTGAGCATACCACTTTCTTTTCACATCATCGTAAACGATTTCTAACCGCCCTTGCTTGCCTCTGAGATGAATTCTTCCCTTGAACTGGACTTCCAGGCGTTTGAATTTCCCGAGGCCTTTGAGGATTAGTTTATTGCCCTCAACCTTGTACTGGTCGTTCCTCAGGACGATTAAGGGCTTCCTCTTCCCGTCCTCTTTGAGATAGTTTGGTGGTTTTGGTTTGAACCAGTTGGAGAGTTCTCCGTTTCGCTTTTTTCGAAGGAGTGAGAAGAATGAACGCCACGCTTCAGCGTTCTTCCTTGCTATTTGTTGGACTGTTGCAGATCCGATTTCCCGCTTGAATTCCCCATAAACGGTTTTCTCGGTTGTATTAAAGTCCACGATTTGCTCTTGGAAAAATTGTTGCCTGCGGAGATAGTTCACTCTATTCCAAACTTTAGCTCCAGTATCGGCTAACTGGTGGAGGATTTTCTCTTGTTCTTTTGAGGGCTGAAGTTTTAGCGTTACTGTCCTCTTCGTTTTAATTCACGCTCCCATTGTGTTTCTACATAGTGTTTAACAATCTCATCCGTTACGTGGCCGACTGAGGCTACAAAATAAGAGCGAGACCATAAGCGACCGTGTGTCGTCTTGCTCCTCAATTCTGGAAACTCTTGGAGGAGTTTTCTTGCCGTCTTGCCCTTCAGGTGGTTCACTATTTGGGCTGGCGAGAGGTTTGGTTTCGCTTGCAGGAAGACGTGAACGTGGTCGGGCATTACTTCGAGTGCAATAACCTCGCACCCGATTTCTTCCGAGTATTCTTTGAGCATTTCTTTGAGCCTCTCGGCGACTTTTCCGGTGAGAATGTCCCTCCCGTATTTTGGTATCCACACAAAGTGGTAGGTTATGAAGTGTTTTGCATGTCTTGTTCTTTTGATTCTTGGTGATTCAGGTTTCATTATGAATCCCTTAGTGTATGGTATGCATTACTGCTTAAATGTTTTTCGCTTTCTTGTTTAAGGGCTGGTATCAGAATTACTGCATCCCCGCCCTAAAGGGCGAGGCTTTCAGAAGAAAAATGAAAACTCAGCAGATATGGTGTAGAAGAGTATGTTGCTGATGGGGTTATAATTCTTGGCTTCTTTGAGAGGAGTATTGAACTAAAACGGTATCTGCTCATCAGAAAAATGCGCGGATGAGAAAATATCCCTTTGAACTAACACATAAAGGAATAGAGATATATTTGAAAGGTGATCTTTTATAAAACAATTAGGAATTTTAAAAGCATTCGGATTTAAATAAACAATCAAAAAGCATAATTCAGCAAAATACCAAAATATAATAATAATTTACATAATTCGACTAAATTCGTAAGTTATTGTATTTTATGATATTATCTTGATTGCTCAACTATCAATGCATAATAGAGAACATTATTATATAAATTTGCACAAATAACAAACAAAGTAACTCACAGATATCAATATTCGGCTCCGAATCATGGACGAACAATATCAATTTCACTCTTCTACCAAAATGTAGTACACTTTTCGCCCTTTCTTAATCTTCTTAATTTTTCGGTTTGTTATTAATCGATTAATTATCTGATAAAGCTTATCTGCTGAAATACCAAGCATACGTATTAATTCGGTTGGTGAATTATGACCCTGTGAAATCAACTTAATTAATCGTTCTTCTAACTCAAAATCATCAACTGGGGCTTTTTGAGTTTCTGTTAATTCCGAAGATAACTCTAAAGTATCGAATTTTAACTTTATCTCTTTAAGTTCCTGTTCTAATGAATCAACGATTTTTCGTTCAGTTTCAAGCATCTTTGACAATAAATCCACAGTCTGCTTATCAGCCTTATCATTAAGCAATCTTTGGAGTTCTTTTATATGTTCCTTCACTTCATGAATCTCTTTTTCAATATTCTCAATTCGAATAAGTGTCGTTTTTAATTCATAAAATTCATTAGGATCAAAACCCAAAATCCACTTTCTTAAGCCCACGAATCTCACCGAATAATGATTACGATACTCATCATATATAACAGTAACGTTCCAACTTTAGCCCACATCAAAAGAGAGATCATTTAGAAATTTTTATCTAATCAAACCTCCAAATTTCAATTAAAGATTAGCAAAAATGGGTGCAACTATATGATTCGCAAAGCCACATTAATTCTGGTTTCCATGACTCTGACTATACTACTTACAGCGGGTTGTCTGGGCGAAAATACTCCCACACCAACTGTAACTTCTGCAACAAGCTATTATTCAGTCTCATCCCACCCATCCTACCAATCTCCATCCCCAACAATACCCGCGAACGCCATTAGGGTCTATGTAATAAAAGTCATTGATGGAGATACAATTGATGTGTCTTTTCCAAATGGAACCATTGAGAGAATTCGCTTTCTGGGAGTGGATACTCCAGAAACCAGTGCTTCCAGAAACAAACCCAATGAGTACGATCACATCACAGATTTAAAATGTCTTGCAAGTTGGGGAATCAAAGCTAAATTTTTTACAAGGGACGTTCTTTTGAATAAAGTAATCTACATTGAATTCGATCCTAAAGCTGGAAAGAGGGGATATTACGGTCGTTTGTTAGCTTACATCTACCTTGAGAACGGGACAGACTTCACAGCTCTACTCATCAAAAGAGGCTATGCCAGAGTTTACACTGAGGGGGATTTCCTAAAAGAGCAGGAATACATAGCATATCAGAAGAGCGCAGAATCCAAAAAACTTGGACTTTGGGGATGTGAAATAGGAAAGTACGCAGATACCTCTACTGAACCAACGCTTACACATACTGCTACCACTGGGAAAGTTGTTATTCTAAAGGTCCACTACGACGCAGGTGGAACCCAAGTTAGAGATGCCGACAAGTTAAATGATGAGTACGTTGTGTTGAAGAATCAAGGTTCAAATCCAGTGAATTTGAAAGGATGGATAATAATGGATGAAGCAGGACACACGTATCACTTCCCTTCGTTAGTTCTCCAGCCCGGACAGGAGATCGTTCTTCACACAGGAAGCGGTACAGATACTTCTCATGATCTTTATTGGGGATCTAAGAGAGCAATCTGGAACAATGACCATGATACCGCCTACCTTTATGATTCTCAGGGAAGATTAGTTGATAAATTCAGTTGGTAGTTACTAAAAAGATAGTGCCAAAAATCAAAAAGTTTTTATAAAATGTTTAACAATTTTGGCACGGTGATATCATGCTTACTCGAGCAGAGCTCAAGATTCTCTCAGCCCTTCATAAACCAACATCCCTTAAAGAACTCTCTACTCAACTAGGTCTTTCGAGGGCAAGGCTTTCTATAATCGCCAAATCTCTCGAAAGGAAAGGTCTTATAGAGAGAAAAAGAGAAGGCAGAAAGAGTATACTTCTCCCTTCCAATACTAAGCCGCTCGAAGTTTACCATGAACTCTTAGCCAAATTCCCCCACATAGACTTTACCTCTCTTCTTGCCGGTAGAAAGCTCAAAGTCATTGGTGGGATGGGTGTTGAAAAGCCAAGACCAGCATGGGAGATTGCTCTGAAAGCTAACGTAAACCGCTACACTGTGCATCATGTTTTGGCCGAGTTAATGGAAAGACTTATCGTCGGGAAAAACGAAGAGGGTTACTTCATCACAGAGCGTTTTTCACTCATTAAGGAATTTGCCGATGAATATTTCCACCTACAGAATTCAATAAAAGCCAAGAGCTTTAGTGAGGATGCAGTAGTTGTATGGAGCGGTGTTAACGAATTCATTCTCGCCACGAGAAGCTTCAAAGGTACGGCATGGGGCTCATTTCAGCTTACAGGCTTGTCCCGGTTTGGGGACTTTGGTCTCAGCATAGTTTCAGCAGGAGTTTATCACTATTACTGGCCATCTAAGAGAATAACAATGGAAGAGGCCGTTGTTCATGCGCTGGCTGTTACAGAGCCTGATACAAGAGATCTCCTTTACATTATAACCCTCCTGAAGGCTAAGAGATTCAGTGCTGCTAAGCTCAGACACCTTGCCCTTAAGTTTGATGTTCTCAAAATCGTTGATGAGATTCTCCAATATCTCAATGGAGAAGAGAAAGGTTACCCATTCCCTTCCCGGGACGAAGTTAAAGAACTTTATCGTCAGTACTTTGGAGGTCGTGAAAATGATAACAAGAGAAAGATTGATTGAAGAGTTTACTCTGCTGGATGAGAAAGCTGAACTGCTGGCTGCCCAAGGAGTTATCCCTAAAAGGATAACCCTTTACCTCATAGGTGGCGGCAATCTCGCACTAAGGGGCATAAAAGAGGCAACAGTTGATATTGATATTATCGTTGAAAATGTTCATATTCTAAAAGCTCTTGATGAAGTCCTCACAAATCCCTCACCCAAACTTAGGGTAGGTCCAGGAGTAATGGTCATTTATATAAAAGAAGTCGAACATGAATACAAAGTGAAACTTGGAGCTTTTTCAGTCTATAAAAAGCTCGACCCAAGGATGAGCGATTTTACTCTTGATGTCTTTGTAAAAAGAGTTCTGAGGGGAATAGCACTTTCAGAGGGTATGAAAACTCGCTCAATAATCCCAAACGAGTTTAGAAATTTAAAAGTTCTCAGAATCCAGCTGGTCTCTCTTGAGGACATATTCTTGTTCAAAGGTGTGACATCCCTCAGTAGGATCAAAGACATCGATGATTTACTTCGCTTACTTGAACACGGCATAAATTTCAGTACAATTCTTGATGAACTCAACGCCCAAAAAGCCCTCATTGAGCCAGACAAGTTTGAATGGCTTGTCGGGTTATTTTATGAAAAACTACTGATGCTCAGAAACATGCTCGCAGAAAGAGGGCTTAGAAGTAAAGATTTAGAGAAGTTTATCAGAAACCTTGAGTTCTCCTTTGTTGGAAAGCAATAACTTATGACTACTCGAATTGTATTAAAAGCAATTCAACATAGTAGAGACAGAGAGATGTTTATCATTTGTAACAGACTTTCGGAAAAAGTCATGTAACTCCAGAACACTGCATTTCTATCAAAAATTCTTGAATTCACCTCATTTATACTATTATTATAAGTAATACAAGTGATAAACACGTCTCTATTTTCTCTCTATCCTTCTAAATAACCTAGATAAATAGAATAGTATATACACTGTTTGTTTATAGTCAGTAGAGCTATATAAACTTTTTGTTTTTGATTTAGGGTTTCAGTTATGGGGATTTCCGATAATAGTTACAAGTGATAAACATGTGTCTGTGTGTATTTATTCAATGGTTGTACGATATGAGATGAGTCTTGCTATTTAGGGGAAATGGAACCATATATCGCTCCTATTGACACTACTGGCGTTAGTAGATACAAATGATAAACACGAGTCTTCATATGCTGAGAACATGAATTGTATTAAATGCAATTCGAAATTTGCTCAGATGTTTTTCTTTAATGAAATTGTGGGTTATGAGATTGTTTAACTTTTTGATTTTTTCGTTAGTTTAACTCATTCTGTTCTCTTTTTCATATTTTACAAGTTCTATGGAGTTAATACCAGCATTAAAAGGTAAAAGGAACTTCCAAAAATAGTTGAGGCCAAGATCTTCCGAGTACCTCAAGTTTTACTCGGTACACATCATTTCCTACTCTTAGGCCTTTCTTAGATGTATTCAAATAGTAGCGAATAATCCGGTTATTCAATGCAACTCTAAAGAGAAAGTAAAGGTTCATCATAATTAAGATAAAGAATCATATATCAGAGAGGAGCATCAGTTGAGAAGTATAGTGGTATACCTTTGGAAAAAGAAACTTTTTAATATTCAAAGTTTGGTAAAATAATATGTGATAATTATGCCTAGAGTTCTTTATCTTGTTAAAGTGATTATTAGGAATTTCAGATCAATACGAGAAGTGCATCTCAACAATATTGGAGATGTAACTGTATTAGTTGGACCAAATGAAAGTGGAAAGTCTAACATACTAAGAGCATTAAATTGGTTCGGAACAGATTCCCGTATGAAAGATGAGGATATCCCTGTAGATCTACGGGCAAGTATTGAAAAAATTGATCAACCTATTGTGGAGGCATATTTTGAAATAATTAACAGAGAAAAGTTTAGAGAACTGTTAAATTTTGTGATAGAATCTGAAGTCCAAAAAATACTTGGAGAGTATCCTCTTACTCTTAAAACAAATCTATTGACAGACTTTTATAGTATTGTAAAAGAACTAGGGCTTGTCCCTATCTCTCTGGAAACGAAAACACCGAGTGGTATAGTAGACGTGATTTGTAAGGATAAAAAAGGTGCTTTGGTTGTTGTTGAAATTGTAAATAAAAGGGCTGATTTAACTTCTGTTCGTCGACTTGAGACCTATGTTGACTCTCTAAGAGAAAAGTACGGGAATATCCGCGGAATTTTAGTAGCACCTTCTCTTACAGATGGGGCTAAAAAATCACTTGATAATGTAGGTTTTGAATTCAAAAAACTACCATCATCTCTAATAGATTTTGGAACCATTAGGTTCCTTAAACTTGAAAAATATGAGGATGGACG
This sequence comes from uncultured Thermococci archaeon, assembly GCA_964615185.1. Lineage (GTDB taxonomy): Archaea > Methanobacteriota_B > Thermococci > Thermococcales > Thermococcaceae > Thermococcus_B. Next base: position 6,663 of record CAZTOS010000016.1, on the reverse strand, counting down.
TTTTGGCGTTGATTTTTATGATGCAGAGTTAAACAGTAGACTAGAAGAGCTCATGGACATACTCATAGAAATCATAAGGATATCTATATTAAGTATTCCTCTTTCCGATCTTTTTATTAACATGTTTGAGGCTGAAGTAAGAAACATCTTGGAATCTAATAATATACCCCCCGAGGTAATCCCGAAAGGAATTGAAGCTGTTAAGAACAACCCTAATTTCTTAAACACTATAACCTCAGTCGTTAATAAATTAGAAGAGATTGACAAATCTACCAAAAACAAAGGGATTATAGAAAGGTTTGAGGCGGTAAAACAAGACCTTCATCAGAAACTACAAAACTCTTCGAGTACAAATATTTCTTCCTTAAATATTAGTGGACGTTCTTATCCTATTAAGCCTCCTCTCAATCCTCGTAGTTTATTTATAAAACTATATAACAATATGACATCAAAAATCAATAAAATTAAAGAACTTGTGACAACAAACCAGTTCGAAAAAATTGTGATCATGGCTCTAGCTAAATTAAGGCCAGATTTTGTTTATCTATCAGAAGAAATGGAGCTAAAGGGAGTTGTACGAAAAGCTGGAAAATGGAGTCAAACTCTTAATGAGGAGGAAGGAGACTACGTAATTAACGCAAGGCTATTTAAACTCCTAAAAATTGACTTAGAGAAATTTGATGAAATGGATGTACCTAACCAGAATACCTTTCTTCATAATAGGCTAGATGAGTTTTCAAGAACTCTCGAAGATTTGTGGGAACAACAAAAAGTATATATTACCTGTAATGTTTGGGAGAAAGGTATTTCTTTCGAAATCGTTGAGTTAGATGATGACCACAGGCCTATTCCAGGAAAAAGGACTCCTCCAGAAGCAAGATCTAGAGGATTTAAATGGTATCTTGCATATCTCATAACTTTAGAATATTTAAGAATAAGGGGTGAAAATAAAGATATAGTTTTGCTATTAGATGATCCTGCTGTCTTTTTACATGAACGAGGACAAAAGGACTTTCTCAAAACAATCAATGAGGTTTCAAAGAACGTTCAGATATTATATAACACGCATCTGATATCTCTTTTTGACGAACGAGAATTAGATAGGGTTTTGTTGGTACAACTAGATGAAGAAAATAGGACAACCATTCAAAAGCCATGGACAAATGAAAAGAAGGATATTATTGCTCCGATAAGATATGCATTGGGATTTGATAAATTAATTTTTGAGGATTTTATTGAAAAATTTGGTGGAATTTTATTCGTAGAAGGCATTTCGGATAAATTCATTTTTGAAGGTTTACAAAAAGCTGGAGTTTTACCAGAGAAGTGGTATATCTATCCTCTTTCTGGTGGGGATGGTATTGATAAAAATGAAATAGTAAAAAGAATCGAGCAATTGGAGTGCTTATACGGTAGGCATGATAACAAACTTAAACATTATTTTGTTTTAGATGGGGACAAAAGGCAAGAGTTTGAAGATATAAAAGATGAAGAGAAGAAAGAGACAGAAAAAGAAGTCTGTCATAAAGAGAAGAAAAAAGATTATGAACTAGTATTCTTGGGAAATAAGAATCAAGAAATCGAAGATCTGATTGATAAGGAATTTTACTTAAAATGTGTTTCTGATTGCTATTTTGGGATCTTCATTCATGATCCTTCCAAGATAAAAAAGCTCAATGATGCTATCAAAAGTATTATGGAGACAAAATCTCAAGAAAAGATAACAGAATTGCTTGATAAAAAGTTTAAAAAATATGGACTCGGAGATTTTTCAAAAGTAGATGTTTCTAAAACAATTAAGAGAAAACTATCTAAGGATCCTTCACTTGTTGAATATCTTCAACCTATAATTAACGAACTCAAAGACCATGGAATAATATAAAAATAGAACGCAAGGATCACGTTCAAAAATTTACGCAATCTCAAGGAGGGTAAGATATTATGTTTATCAGAAAGACCTTTAGAAAGAATGGTTTTGAGATAGATATGGATGATAAGATCTCTGAGATAAACTTCAATGTACCTGAAGAAGAAAACAAGAGAAAATAAAGGAATTTGAAAAGCTAGCTAAGGAATTCCTTCAATGCTGCCTTAGAAATCGGGAAGATATTTCAATTGGAGTGCCCTCCTGTTTTATAGATAGACCAGCTAAAGAAAACTATTTCTTGCAATAGACATTACTGCTGATGTTTTCAACTGGACCATTGAGCGCAGCTAGTGAATGGGGAAATTGGTGTGATAAATGTACAATTCCACATGGGAGATGGTTTCATTGCAGCAGTGTCGGAACCTTTTGTTAAGGAGCTCCTTACTGAGTATATTGACAACATTGAAAGCATGGATAAGGAGTTCTTTGATGAAAACGTCTTTGGAAAAATCTTAAATCATGTGCATTACGGAGTTGATATCTTAAAAGAAAGTGAAGAAGTCAATAAGGCTGTAAAAGAAATCATGGAGAGTATTGATGAGAGCGGTAGAGTTTTAGTACTTATTGAATATCGAGATAAACCCTTTGTCTATGCTATTCATCCAAGAGCCCTTGCAGATGAAATAGAGAGGTTCCTTATCGAGAATCCGCAATTAGGAGAAAAACTTAGGGAATTATTCAAAGACATTCTAACATTCAATATTGTTTAACTTTTGTTTAATTTCACTCATTTAAAGTTTCTCATTTGTTGTCTTTTTCTGTTGTAAAATATTAGCATTACAATGCTCTTTCTAGGATAATGCAATTCAAAGTATTAAAACTCGGGAACACCACGAGAGCAAATTTTAAGCTCATTGAGTTTGGCACAGCCTGTGACTCTACGCTCATACAAAAGAAGCAATAGGGAGAAGCATTTTAACCATATTTGGGAGTAAATACAAATGATAAACACCTCTCCTTTCTCTAAGCTTGGTTGCTGACCATCACAAGGTTTATATCCTTAGAGTTACAAATGATAAACAACCCCAAAAGTTGCTTATCATATTAGTCTTGGTGATCCTTATGATGGACCCACGAAAAATCCTTGAAGAGGAGATAAGGAGGGAGACAATTCTTATAAATCCTGGAGTTCTCAGTGAGAGTTATATTCCAGATCATCTTTTATTTAGAGAAGAGGAGATAGCCCGAATAACCAGACACTTTGGAAGATTCCTGAGAGGAATACATCCTGGAAATCTGTTAATTCATGGTCCACCTGGAACCGGTAAAACACATGCCATCCAACTTATAGCCAGATCCTACAACTCATTCGCCAAGGAACAGGAGATTGATTCAGAAATGATATATGTAAACTGTAAGGACAAGACCTACTATCAGATCATAGTCTCTCTGCTTCATGAACTGGGGGTTGACTTTCCCAGCAGAGGGCTCGGTGTTGGTGAGGCTGTTGATGCTCTTGCAAAACATCTTAAAAAGAGCATTGGCACTTATGTTTTCATCTTTGATGAGATTGACAAGATAAAACGCTCAGCCCGTGACAGAGAAGAGCCCATGAATGCTCTGATTTACAGAATGTCAAGGCTTGACGAACTTACTGGAAAGGAAAATGTGGCTTTTGCTGTTATTTCCAATAGAACAGATATTCTTCAGAAGCTGGAGTATTTTACCCGATCCAAGTTCATTCCGGAGATTGTTTACTTCAGGGAATACAATGCAATAGAACTTGCCGAAATCTTGAAGGATAGAGTTGAAAAAGCCTTCAAGCCTGGAACCGTTGATGAGGCTGTTCCCAAACTGTTGGCTGCTTTAATAAAGAGGAGTGGAAAAGATTTAAGATGGGGCTTTAGAGTTCTGAAAGAGGCTGGTCTTTTGGCTACTAACAAAGTCACTGAGAATATAATTTGGAAAGCTGTTGAAATTGTTGATAAGGACATGCTTAAGGAGACCATTCAGGGCTTTGACTTGGACCAGCTCATTGTCCTATGGGCAATAGCATTTCTTGAAGATTCTGGCATAACGCCGATGACCGGGACTGTTTACCATCTCTACAAAATTGCTTGTGATGAGTTGGAGTGGACACCCCGTACAATGCGCCATGTGATGCATTACATAACTCCAAAGCTTGAGACCCAGGGCTTGGTAACCTCCAAAGAGAAGGGCCTAGGGAGAGGAAGAGGCAAGACATTAATATTTCACATTGAAGAAGAGCCTGTAAAAATTTTGAATTTGGTGGAAAAAGTTCTCAGTGAGAAATTCGGCAGGACTCTTGACCATGTTACAAACCCCGTTTTCCGGGAAATCCGTGTGCGGGGAATTGTCTAATGTTTTATTTCTACTTTTTGAAGTTATTGCAGGTGATAAACACGTCTCTCATGCTCCTTAATTAGGATATCTATAAAACCCCACCAAAGAATCCCCTAACAACTATGGGCCCTGCTACTAATATTTCTGTTTAGCCTTGCTTTCTCTTGTTTAATGCTGTATTTTTGACTTGATTCCTTAGTCTGAGGAGGATTCTGTTGGTGTGATGAAACCTGGAGATTCTTTGTGTCCAAGTTTCAGATACTCTAGGAAAAATGTCATTGTTGTGGTTGTGAGTGTTAGTGATATTGGGGCTGTAATTAGGATTCCGAAAATTATACCAATGATGTTTAGGTTAACTGTCAAAAGTGTCATGACTATTGATATTGGAATGGCAAAAAGGAGGTATTTTATACCGTATTCAGCGTATTTTCCTCCGTTAAGAGCCAAGTCCAAGCTTTTTCTAAGTGCTTCCTCAAACGTTAGTTCTTGAGAAACTATGAGGTAAGGAGTTCCGTAGATTAAATATGTCAGGAAAATCATCATTGGGAGTGCGAGGAGTACAAATAGTGGAGTTATCAATGCAAGGCCCATCATTGCAAATAGAATCAGGAGTATTAGAACCCTGAACTTCAGCATTTCTATAAAGTATTTTCCAGCATTGTGGGAGAACTCATAAGTCCTACTTTCAAGCCCCTGCTTTATGCTTCCGAGGTAACCGGCTGCTAGGTAAGCCCCAATGATTGTGAAAGCTATTAGTGAGATGACTCCTGCGAGAGTGATGTTTATTCCGGGCTTTGGATTTGGAAGTGAGACAAAACTCCAGAGATTGGGTATATCCTCTGGAAAGAGAAATTTAACGCCGATGTGAAATCCATGAAAGTCCAACACCCTCTTAATATTGTTAAGTGAAAAGAGACTTGTGATCATTGGAATTAACATTAACGGGATGAAATCAGATTTTCTATACCAAGCCTCCTCCAAAAGCTTCATGAACTCCACCATGAGTACCACCATTTTCTAATACGGTTTGAACATTTTAACTCTTTGTGGTATTTTAAGCGACTATACTAAAGTTGTTGATATTATTGGTTATTTTTCCCTTTTCTTCCATATCAGAAGCCCTAACATAGCAGTGATTAGAAGGATAAAGCCAAGAAGCATGACAGTATCATAGTTGATATGATAGCTTTTTTGTGTTTCTAAGGTGGTTGAGGTTGTTAAATTCTTTATTCCAGATGGAGTTGAGGTAATTGGAATAGTTTCACTTTTGACATCTTTTGTCTCAACCCATAGTTTCTTTAGTTTTCCATTCTCTAAAAGATATAAAGTACCATCAGAAAGCTGGATTAAAAATTTCCCTTGATTGTACGCAATATCTGAGACATATGGGGCCAACCATTTGCCTACAAGCTTTGATAATCCTTCACGGCCTATAAATACACCCCCATTGAGGATAAAAATCCTTGATGCGTTATAGCTCAATTGCATTTCTTTGATTTCCCCGTTTTGCCAGATTACGAGCTTCCCTCCCTTCATTAGAATGTAACACTCACCGTTTAAGCAGGCAAAATCTCTGTAATAGTTTCTCCAGATTGCATATTCATCGGATAAATTATATGGTGAGGGGAGAAAGCCTTCAAGGTGAAAATTCCCATTGTAAGATGCTATCAAAGAAAAGTACGTTGTGTTTACAAATCCGCTCAGGAGGATGTAGAATTTGTCTCCTCCAGGATCATAGGCAGGGATGGTGGTTTTTATGAAAAACTTGCTGTCAAAGGCAAGCTGTTTCCAGTTTGTTACATTGAAGAGTTCTGCTATGAAGGAACTTTCACTTATGTGGTTTATGCTGGTTCCATTAAACATCACGACATAAGTATAGCCGGGCAACCCAGAGCCTTTTGGGTAGTTGTAGCGTTCAATGAGGCAGAGTTTTGGTGAGCATACAACTTTAACAGGATGCTCAGTCCCAAAATTGTCATACTCCCATCTGAGGGAATAATCTGTCAAAGAGGTGTAAATGAGGTATCCATTTTCGCTGGCGATGATTACCTTGTCTTTAGTGGCTCCGCAGGCAATTCCATTCATAAAGAACTGGTCAGAACTGGCAGGATCTATCTTTAATCTCCTTGGAGTTATATCGTAGAATGAGCCGTTATAAAAGAGGATTGCCCTCTTTCCTTCTGCTCCGTGGGATGTCCACTTCCATGTAGCGTAACCAATGATGAATCCGTCTTTGTATGGACAAATGCAGGCTAAGGAAATATTTGAGAGGAATATTAGGGAACTCATAAAAAGGATCAGAATCTTTGCTTTTCTTAACATTATTGCTCCCGGTATGGAGAATCTCTTTGACCCTTAAAGTATTTTTGTGGAAATTGATAAATACAACTTTTGCCAATGAATAAGTATCAAATTACAGGGAAGGAATACGA
>CAZTOS010000015.1:19341-36370 GCA_964615185.1 uncultured Thermococci archaeon | reverse complement strand
TTAACATTCTCCTTCTGACTTAAAAACTTCACCCCTGATTTTGCTCCAAACCTGGATTACCAGTTCCTTAGCTCATTCGCAAGCTCCACTAATTTCTTGGCTCTTCTCAGGTCAATATCATTCTTTGTTTTCCCCTCTTTCTTAATCCATGTCCCCACTATGAAGCCATCAGCATATTTCCACAGCTTTGGAAGGTTGTCGTAGGTTGTCCCTGAGCCTACAATAACTGGAACTGGTGAAATCTCCTTTGCTTTTTTAAGTTCCTCAACATCAACTTCCATTCCAGTTGCCTTTCCACTGATAATTACAGCGTCAGCCAAGCCCCTCTCAATAGTATCCCTTAATGCATCTTCAAATTCTCCGAAGTGATACGCATGTTTAACATGCACATCTGCAAAAACCTTTATTTTGCTCGGCAAGAGCTTCCTCAGCTTTGCCAGCTCATAGGCTATGCCCTCTATTATCCCCTGGTCAGTGTATGCAACCCCGCTCAAGACATTCACCCTTATGAAGTCCGCTTTCACAGCGTAGGCTATTGAGTAAGCAGCAATTCCATCATTCCTCAAGACGTTTATGCCCAAGGGGAGAGAAACTTCCTCGCGAATTGCTTTTGAAATGACACTCATAGCTGAAACTGTTATTTTCTCAACGGTTTTTGGAAAAGGTATGTCCCTAAAGTTTTCCACCATTATCGCATCAAAACCAGCTTTTTCAAGCTTTTTAGCTTCATCAATTGCATGTTCTACTACTTCATCAAAGTTTCCATCGTAAAGGTATGAGCCAGGTAATGGTTTGAGGTGAACCATTCCAATGAGAACTTTTCGCTCGAAGTCCATAAGATCACCGAAAATTAGAAGGGCTTTGAGGGTAAATAAAGTTTACCTAAAAGAAAGGGGAGAAGAATCCCTTTCTAAATTTTTAAAGATGGAAATCACTTCTTTATGAGCTTGTAAATCCTCACTGAGATGCTGTACTTGTTGTAGCCTTCTTCTGGATGAAACTTCACTTCAACCTTGAAAGGCACATCTGATGTGTAAACGAAATCCGATTTGACAACCATAAGAGGCTTATGAAGAACTTTACCAGACTCACTGATAATTCTTACATTGTCCACATTTTCGCTCGGCTCTATCTTGATTCTGTAGGTACCTGCTGGAATCACGGGTGAGGTGTAGTATGCAGCTCCTTGAACAGTTTTCTCTTCATTGAACAGTAATTCCTTGTCATATTCAGAGAGCTTGAGGTGGTAGTTTAAATACCACGCTCCTGCACCAAGCAGGATTAATATCACCACAAAAGTGGAAAGCTTTCCCATCTTAAGCACCTTCCCTCTTTCTCCTTAAGATTAATGGCAGAAGAATCACTGCAACTATCATTCCCGGTCCGCAGACTCCCTTAGCAACTTCCTTAGCTTTTTCTGTCGCACTGGTTGCAATCTCCTTGGCGGTTTCTGTAATGTTCTCAGTTCCTACGATTGTGGAAGTTTTTGATGTTTGGATTGTGGAAGTCCGGGTTGTCGTAGTTTCTTCAGATGGCTTAGCAGACTTTACTTCCACTTCAATCCAGTCAACTTTCATATAATGTCCGGTATACCATCCATAGGGATGCATGACAATTCTGATATGACTGCTATTGTAGGGAGCCGCTAAGATCTTCCCCTCCTGTCCGTTGAGCTTGTAGGTTACTTCCTCTGTACCGGTGTCGTAAATAATCTCCTCCTCAAACCAGTTATCCCAGATGGGGTCAAAAACCGCATAGTTCTTGGCATTCCTCCAGTTCTGGCCATAAACAGCAAAACCGTTCTTAGTCGGCACATAAAGTGAAACGCCGGGTTTTTCGTAGTAGTAGTGATAGTAACCCACTGCGAAAAGCCTCCTTCCATACGAGTTGAGCCAGTACTTATCATATCTCGTTATCTTGAGAGCGCTCTCATTTGTCTGATAGAACTCAAAGCCACCCTGGAAGTACTCATTGGCATAATGAGCCAAAACTCTCCTCCTGACTATAACTATGTCGCCTTTGTTCACTTTTATTGGCTTGCTAACCACTACTCCATTCCTATCCGTTTCTTTCACTGGCATCTCGAGTATACCATTCTCTATCCTAACCTTCTCGTAAGCTTCCCTGAGGGTAACCCACTCTCCAACCCACCAGAAGTCTCTGTTCAGTGAGTTGAACTCGTCGCGGTATCTAAAGGAAGTTTGTACTGATGTTGGAGCTGAAGTTGTGGATATCTGGGTTGAAGTGCTTGTCGAGGTTTCTGTGGACTGTGGTGCCTCCACCTTGATAAGCCAAAGGTCACGAGTATTGCTGAAGGAGTTACTTGACAATAAGAGCAAATATCCGTCGCTAACTCTCTCCATATTTAGTGCCCAATCTTGCTTTGGCATATCTATATCAAAAGAGTACTCTTTAATGCCCCTATCGTTGAATTTGAAGAAGTAACCTTTCTTACCTGTCCAGGCATTTTCCATTCCTCTGTCAAAGAGCACAAAGCCATCATCAGCTTTTAGGATTTTAACTGGTTCATCACTTTCTACTTTTCCCTCAACCTTTTCCCATACTAAATTGCCAGCTAAATCAAGCCTTGCAATGTAGAGATCACTCCCTCCGAAAAGGTTGTTGTACACGTAACCTGCTACAAGATATCCGTTGTCCAGAACTTCCACACTGAAGCCCACTGCGTAATCTTCCTTTTTATCACTGTTCTTCCCAAGATATTTGACCCACTCCTCCTTTCCCTCTAAGTTCGTTTTGACGACAAATATTCTATGCATGTTGCTCTTTTTCGTTTTTACAGTATCCCCAATTATTATGTAGCCGTCCTTGGTTTTCTTAACTTGATGGGGCATCATGTCTGGACTCATTCCGAGCTTTTCAACATTAATGTAGCTCTCCCATAAAAGATTGCCACTTTTATCTACGTTTACCAAGAACAACTCGCCATAAACCCCCCTACTTCCGCCCCAAGTTCCATTGGTGGAACCCATTAGGATATAACCATCCTGGACTTTCATAATCTCTCTTCCTCTCTGGAAAGTCCCATGTTCTGCATAGTTTTTGCTCCACAAGATGTTTCCACTTAAGTCGGTTTTTATAAGTGTGGCTTTACCTTCCAGAGTTCCAAAGATCAGGTAGCCATCGTTTTCAATGGCAAGAGATGGGAAGTCACCAATTATGTTGGTGTACTTCTTAAACCAAATGAGATTACCCTCTTTATCAGTTTTCACAAGTATTGGATAGCTTGGATTTCCCTCAGAAGCTGCCAAAATTGCATAGCCGTCACTTACTTCCTTGATGTCCTTCCCCCAAACGCTTTCACCTATTGAGATAGTCTTGTTGAGTGTTATCTTGGGGAGCTGGGGAGGGTATTCTTTAAAGCCAAATTTGACGATATAACCCTCAGCAAGATAAGAGAGGTCTTTAGCAGGCTCTTCTTTGAAGGAATCTTTTGTAATTGGAAAGTCATAGGCTCTGGTGTAGCCACCTATGTAGGCTTCACCATTCTCAACAGCTATTTCGGATGCCCATTCTCTTTGAGTATAATCCTTTTCGTGACCCCCTAAGAGCGTGCAATACAGAATGTGACCGTTTGAATCAAGCTTCGCAAAGAAAGCGTTTTGTGTTAATGAGGAAGTGTCTTTTGGCATGAGGGCATTTGGAGTGGTTAAATGGGAACCGGTGGCGTTCTGAGTTATGCCTATTACATATGCCTCACCATTCTCAGCTCTAATCGAGTGAACTGAAGCTTCTCTCATGAAGTACGTCGAGTACACAAGGGCACTTAGTGTAGGCGTCATCTTGAAAACAATGCCGTAATCAGCCCCATCCCCCTCAGGCTTTGTCATGGATGGATTCTTGAGTGGAAAGTCATTGTTTTTCCATGCCTGAACTCCCACACCGTATACATAACCTTCTTCGTCCACATAGAGGTCTTTGAGGTAATCCGCTCCAGTTGAGCCTATGAAGGTGGAGTAAACGATATTCAAATTACTGTCAAGCTTTGTTATTGCTATATCGCTGTTTTTCAGGTACGGGTCGCATTTCTGCTCTTTAATCCCGCATACAGTATCGAATGCACCCGGTGTGGTATAATAATCTGGATTCACAGTATGTCCACCGATGTAGAGACCGTCCTTAACTGGAGCCAGATTTATCTCATAAAGAGGCCAATAAGTCGAGAATATCAAGTTGCCATTTGTGTCAAATTTTGCTATAAATGGTCTTGTATAGAAGTCGAATTTCTTTATGCCTTCAACACCTATTTTCTCATTTTTTAGAGGAATGTGCCTCAAGTTATTATTCTCGCCCCATGCGTGCCTAGTGTAGCCTGTTATGTATACATTACCCTCGCTATCAACTTCCATATCGTATGGTTCTTCAGTATATTCGCCGCCAAAGTAAGTGGAAAAGATTAGTTCACCATTGGGGGAGAGCTTGGCAATGAACAGATCACTGTCGCCAATCAGCTTACTTTGAAAGGCATTTTTCGTAGGCATGTCTCTGGATGAGGTTTTTCCAAAGAGGTATATGTTGCCGTTTCCATCAACCCTAATTTTTGTGATCTCTTCATTTGCACTTCCACCAAAGAAGTGAATATACTCAACATCCCTCCCACTTTTTGTGAACTTCGCATAGTAGATGTCCACATTGCCAACTCCCATAGCATGGTTCCCGGCAATATAAGCCTCTCCCTCTTTTACATCAATGCTTATTATGTTGTCCGCAGAGTTTCCCCATCCAAAATATGTGCCATAGATTAGTTTGTAGTCCTCACTTTGAGCCAAAGTCTCAGGTATAAAACTAAAACCAAATAACAAAAGTGCCAATGTCAATACAATTTTTCGTTTCATATCTATCACACACCAGAGAGCGAATTCCACTTACGGGACACCAATTTGCAAAACCATCTCGTAGAAAAGAAAAACGAGACAGGTTTTGCTTTGGTGTATTACATTTTTCCTTTGATGTACAATAACTCTTTATTGTTAATATACTTTTTGTTTGTTAGATGAGATTATCTGGTATCAAAGGAAGTCGAAAAAAGACCTATCATTTTCTCCTAACTAAAAGAAAAAAGATAAACAAGAAACAAAACTCCAAGATCACTTTTTCACAAGCCGATATATCTTAACAGAGACCGTGTAGTCTTCATTTGGATTTGGTGCATTGTACTGAATGCGAACCCTGAAAGGATTTGCTGAACTGTATATGACATTTCCACCTTCAAATTCTGTCACAACTTCATCTGTGTCCGCTTTGAGTATTTGCACGCCTTCAACGACTCCTGAGCTTTCTGCTTCTATAAAGTATTTTCCAGCGGGTAAAACGGCTGAGGTATAATAAACTGGGCCGTTAACTGTCTCGCTCTGGCTTATGATTAGTTCCTTTTCATGGGTTGCAAGAGTGTAATGGTAAATACCAAATGTAAATGCAACTCCCACAACAAGCAGGACAATGAATCCTATTATGAGCTTCTTTATTAGTCCCATATTCTCACCTCCTTTACTTTATAGCTTTGTTTGGTTCCTTTTCTCAAACGAAAATTCCCCATCATCCTTAATCACTCCAGTCCCATTCGTCATTATCAAAAAACCCGCTCTCATCTTCGTTGCTCCCAAGTGATGTCCTAATAGCACTCCTACCTTTTGCCTTCGGCATCTTCAGGGACACCAGAAGACCAAGAATAAAGAATCCCATACCCAAGGGTACTTCAAGACCTTGAATAAACATCGAGCCAATTAAGTACCCAACGCCCCCAAGGGTCACAGCCACAATGGAGACAAGAATAAATTTAACCAAGTATTTTCGAGTTAGCCAGAGCAAGAGAAGGAGTGCAGCTATCAGTACAGCACCAATAAAAGGGCCTCCTATCCTGAGACCCGTTAAATAATCTCCACCTTCCTGACATAGCACTAAAGGTAAGGTTAGTACCCAAAATCCCATGACCACGAGTTGTTTTTTCACTATATCACCACCAATGCAAAAACCATCTCGCAGAAAAGAAAAGCGGGACAGGCTTTGCTTTTAACATGTTATATATACTTTGGTTAATATACTTTTTGGTTTTAGTGAGGAATTGTTTTCACGTGCAAAGCTTAATATACAACTTGAATATAGTAAAATACAGGTGATAATTCCATGAGCGGAAAACTCCCAAAGGGGATTATAGAAAATCTTTACCCCAATGAAGAAGTCCTATATGCCATAAAAAAGAAATTCAGCTTAGAGGCAAAACCCAAATGGCTGGTTATAACTGATAGAAGAATTCTATATGTTGATGAAAAGCTATTGGGAAGGTATGAGCTAACAGCTGTTCCCTATGAGAAGCTTGAACTTGTTTATGTAAAGGTTGGAAAAATGTACTCAGAGTTTCTAATTAAGAAGGAAGATGGAAGCGAGATTAAGCTGACAAAGATGGATAAAGATGAAGCAAGAAAGGCAATAGAAGCCATTAGAGATGCATTAAATGAGATTGCAGTTGAGCCCGTAAGCATTGAGAGAAAGAAACATCTGATGAGTGAAGAGTGGGCTATCCACAAGCCAAAGGAAGCTGTGAGCAGATCAATTAGAATGGAACCAAGGAAATTTAGAGAAAAGAGAGAAGAAGATCCCCTTGAGAAGCTCAAAAAGTTAAAAGAACTCTATGATATGGGGGTTATAACCCAAGAAGAGTACGAAGAAAAGAGGAAAAAGCTCCTGGAAAAGATTTGAAGCTTTTTTATTTACCTTTTTTTACTGACCAGGTTTCGCTAAGTTTAATATACCTGGTGATATTAAAAGCCAAATATATGAACGAAAAACGGAAAAAGATTATTATCTTCCTAATGCTACTCATCCTTACTGGACCTTTCGCTTTTCTCTGGTTAGCAAGTTTTATGCATAAGGAGCATCCTAAAATAGAGATTGAACAACCCAAAGAAGATGCAAGAGAAGAAAAAGATCCGTTTAAATGGAAAAGCATTTGGGAGGAAGAAAAATCAGCACTTTTTGAAGAATATTATCATGGATAACAACAAAATATTTATTTTGCCAATTCATTGTTTTGGCAATGTCTCACATTTTCATTATTTCATCAAAGGTAATTGTGGCAATTTTATCAAGGATTTCATTGTTTGCTGATTTAACAACCTTCAGCTGGAATACACTCCCTTTTCTTTCCCATTGCATGATAGATGTAGAAATTTCTTCAAAAAGATAAAGCAACTCGGGAAACTTAGATTTCATGAGGTCATGGTTGAGGAAATAAAATGCTATACGGGTTGTATTTCCTACATACTTGGATATATTCCTAAGAAGCCTAATACCTCCTTCCCCAAACTCCTTTATTGTGTTTATCAGAAAAAGCTTGTAAACTCCAAGAACAGGATTGCATACCATCTTAGAGGGACGGACTCTTTCATAAACGGGAATATAATATTGAGGGTCAAGGAAATATTTTTCGATATCAATTTTACCAACAATCTTTCCACTTATCCTATGACCCCCTATTTTTATTACAGCAACGTTTTGAAATCTTTCTACAGAAAGTCCCATAAGCTCCAGACGTGTTAAGAACTCCACCATTGTATCAGCAACATCATCTATTATCATCGGAATATTCTTTTGCTGACAATACTTTCCCATGACGTAAAGAAGAACCTCGGGAGATGATGCGGATGAATATTCGATGAGCACCGTTTCACCAGCTCTCATTTTAGAAAAGATGAATCCAAACCCTTGTTCAGCCATTTGCTTACCACCGGAATTAATTTTTGGATTTGAAGTATAAATAGTTTGCCCAAATTAACAAGAGTTTTATATAATTTTGCCGAGGATAAGCACTCTTGGAGAGAGGAAACTGCCAACTTCTTCCTTTTCTTTTCCAACATTTATGATTAAGTTTATCAACTCAAAAATATTGCCCGCAAACATGTTGTCTTTGAATGGCTTAACCTCTCCATTTTCGATTAAATATCCAAGCTCAATTGTGAGGGAAAAATCTCCACTCAGTGGATTCGCTGTATGCTCACCAAAGACACGTTTTACAACTACAGCTTTCTCCAGATCCTCTAAGTTTTCCCTTTTTCCATCGATAATGACATTACTGTTTCCAATGTGGGGAACAGTTCTAAAGTCCCTCACAGCATTCCCCGTGCTTTTTGCATTCATAAGTTTGGCATAGGCCTCATCAAAGAGAAAACCTTTTAATATGCCATCCTCTATCAATACAGTCCTTTGAGACGGATTCCCTTCCCCATCAAAGGAATAACTGCCAAGTTTACCTTCAAGAGTTGCGTCATCTATGAGCGTGAAGCTTTCACTCGCAATTGAATCACCTATTTTTGAGAACCTTGAACGTTTGTGATATACATTATCCCCGTACAGGTTTGACATTAAAATACTTACAAGAGAGGCCACTGCATGAGGTTCCAGGATAATCTCTCCATGATACCCGTTGATTTTCTTGGCAGAGTAGCTTAGCTCCACCTCTTCCAAAGCTCTCTCAAGCCCTACTGAAAATTCCTTCCCAAAATCTGGCATTAGTCGAAATCCCCTATAGTAGCTTCCACTTCCACTCTTCTCCGCCCTTTTGACGATATGAATATTCACACTCATCCCTGTTGTTTTTTCGATTTTCTCTATCCCATTAGAATTCGCAATTCCATCCGTGGACATCCCAAAAGCTATACCTCCGGAAAAAGCGTATTCCACCCCAAGTCTCTCCTTTAGCTCCCTCTCTTTTTCAGTTAAAAGGAGAGCTATTGAATATGCATCGTCAAAACTCATCTCCTCAATTTTCCTATCATAGAGAGATTTAACTTTTCTATTTTTATTGTTGGTAGAAAAGCCATAAAAAGGTACTTCACTAACTTTTGCGAGCTTTATCGTCCTGTTCACGAATCTTTCCAAACTCGTTTTGTCATGATTTATCCCTGTAATGTAGGAGAAACCCACTTTTCCCTTATACCCAACTCTCAATCCAATACCTGAGTGATATTTACGCTGAGCTCTCACCAACTCACATCTCTCAATTTTAAAGGAACTTCCTCTTCCTATCTCCCAGTAAATCTCCCACTCAATGTCTTTATGATTGAGGATTTTGATGAGTTCATCTATCATAGCAATCCACCCACTAAAGCTCTTGTCAACACATGAGGCCCACCGTCATCAACAGGAACCCACTGGCCTTTTCCACAGTAGCCCGGAAACTCAACCTTTAGGTCTTTACCAATAGCCCGGATATTTTTGAGAACATCAAGTATCTTTCCTGATAATGCAACATCTCGTATATGGGCCTTAATTTCTCCATTTTCAATTAAATATCCCTCTTTTGCTCCAAACATGAATGTTCCATTCGCTATATCCACTTCTCCTCCTTTATCTCCGATTAAATATAAACCACGCTTCACTTCACTGAGCATTTCCTCAAAGCTCCAGTCACGGGGTTCAATATAAGTATTGCTCATTCTGACCAAAGGCTGATAGTTGTAGCTTTGTGCTCTCCCATGTCCATTCGGTTCCATATCGAAATAAGCCGCTGTTTCTCTATCAAGGAGGTACTCATTGAGAACTCCATCCTTAATTATTTCAACCCTTCTTGCTTTTACCCCTTCATCATCATAAATATATGAACCAAATTTTCCCTCAAGGGTAGGGTCATCAACAACCGTAAGCTCTTCAACAGCTATTTTCTCTCCAAGCTTACCCTCTAAAATGCTCTCTCCATTCTTTATTGCGTCGCCTTCGCTTGCATGTCCTAATGCTTCATGAATGAACACACCAGCAAGCTCTGGATCCATTATTACATCAAACTCTCCAGAAGGGGGTAACTGAGCATTCAGCAAGGATTTTGATTTTTCTTTCACAAAAGCTGTCCAATATTCTAAGTCAACATCCTCAACAATTTCCCATCCACCAGTTCCACCAAAAATCTTCCAGTAACTTTGCATTTCATTTCCTTTTTTAGCTGTTGCAGAGAAGCTGAGTCTTATTCTTGGGATTATTGTTTCAATTTCACTTCCCAGTGAGTTAAAGTAAAACTGCCATTTCAAGCCATCTCCGTAGGATACCTTTCTGTTTACAATATCATTATCCTCCAGAAATTTATCCACAGTCTTCACAAGTTCAAGTTTCTCATCCAAATCCACGTTTATAAAAGGCTTTTTTGCTTTAATTTCAGCCCTATCTTTTATTGGATCATTGAGATAAACTTTTGAGCTCCCCTTCATCAACTTTGCTATTTTCATTGCTGTTTCTATTGCCTTTTCTGCTCTCCCAATATCATTAGCAGAAGAAAATCCCCATGCTCCCTGAAATGCTCTCACACCAATACCAATTTCCATGTTTGAGGAAATCTCTTCCAAATGAGAATTCTGCATTTCCAGATGAGCAACACTTATTTTAACCACTCTCACCTCATAATAAGTAACCCCATATCTTCCTGCAAGCTCTTCAGCCTTTTTTATCAGTCTGTCTATATTCACCTCTCCCACCCCGTAAAAGAGACACCCATCATAACCCCAAACCAATTTATATCTCTTTCCATGTAATCTATAGAGGGGTGTACCAAAAGGAGAATAAGGTAAGTGATAGCATGAGTCATAGAGAGGAGATACTTCAGCATATCTCCAAAAATCCAGGAATAACATTCCGAAGACTATCAGATGAGCTTGGGATAGGAATAGGGAACCTTCAGTACCATCTTTATCAGCTTGAAAAAGAAGGCATGATAGTTTCAAAAAAGCTTGGAGGAAGGAGATATATATTCCCCAAGGAATTTGAGAAGGAATATGAACCATTGCTGATAGCAATCTCAAATGAAACTCAGCGAAAGATACTGCTCCTACTGGCAGAAGGAGAAATGAACCAACGAGAAATCGCCGAAAGATTAAAGCTGACTCAAGCAACGATAAACTACCATATGAACATCCTCAGCAAATTGGGCTTGATTGACAAGAGAAAACAAGGGCGAAACGTTGTATACAGCCTGAAGTGTGATATCGAGGTAATAGTGAGAGTAATCAGCGAATATAGGCCAAAACTGTGGGATAAGCTTGCAGATAGGCTTATTGATCTCATGCTAACTCTAAGAGGTGGTGAATTAAATGATTGACATAATCCTCGATGTCGCAATAATAGGTATTGCACTCTTCCTTTCATTTGTCTCATGGGTAGCATATAAAAAAAGTGGTATGAAGAGCATCTTATTCCTGCTTCTTGCTTTTCTGCTTTTTGGAATTAAAAAGACACTGGAAAACCTCCACACAATAACGGAGATAAGAGAGAATACTCTCGATATAGTGGCAACTGTGCTCGAGCTGATAATACTCCTGCTGTTTTTCATAGCTGTCGTAAAGAGAGATTAACGAACTATCAGCAAAGGAGGCTGGATAACACCTGCAAGCTCCTCCAACAGGCTTCCGATTCTCGTTTTCCCACTTTTTCCATAAGCCCCCATGACAACCAGAGCATAAGCTCCACTGTTTGCCTCTTTCAGGATTTCATCCTTTGCTATACCTTCCACTATTTTCATTGAACAATTAACGTTTTCCTCATGACAGAGTTCAAGTAAACCAACCATTATTTCCTTAACACTTTTTTTCATATCTTTCCATATCTGCTCTTCAAATCTCTTTATTTCTTCAATTTTGTCACTTCTCATGCTCAGATTGAAAGCAATTGCCTTGGCTTCTCTTCTATCCAGAACAGAAAACAGAATTATCTTGGCGTTTTTTCTTTTGGCTATGGCTATAGCGTGGAGTGCTGCTTTTTGACTCCATTTTGACCCATCTATGAGCACCAATATCTTCATCATTACCACCCAACATATCTAATCCAGAGTATTCCAACACCTATGGCAACGGTTATAATCATAATGATCATTCCAACTTTTAAAAAGTCCACAAAAGTTATCCTGACATCTTCACGTTCAGCTATTCCTATAACAACAACGTTTGCAGATGCACCTATTGCAGTTCCGTTACCTCCCAAACACGCTCCCAAACTAAGAGCCCACCAGAGAGGGTACACATTCATCGAAGCGCCCATGTGCTTTATTAAAGGTATCATTGCAGCAGTTAGAGGTATATTGTCAACTATTGCAGAAGAGAATGCGGAAAACCATGTAATTACAAGCAAAGCTTCGCCTTGGGTATGCACGTGAGTTAAAACCCACTCTGCCACCTTTGCTATTGTGCCAGTCTCCTCCAGTGCACCGACGATTATAAAGAGCCCTCCAAAGAAAAAGAGAGCTGGCCACTCAATTTTCTCGAAAATTCCCTCAGGATCCTCACGTGTCCACAATAGTATAAGAGATGCTCCAAAAAGTGCAACAACAGCTGGTTCTATTCCCAATCTATCATGGAGAAAGAATAAAGCAACCACAAATAAAATTATTGCCACAGACTTCCTAAAAAGCCTTATATCTCTAATCGCAGCCTTTTCATCCAAGCCACGAAGAGTTTGTATTATCATGACCTTTTTCTTGGGAGTTACCTTAAGGGCATTATTGTATGCGAGGTATATTATCAGGATAGTTACACCTAAATCAATCGCCGCAATTGGCCCCATATTTATCAAAAATTCATTGAAGCTTAATTTTGCTGCAGAACCTATCATTATATTTGGGGGATCACCAATGAGGGTTGCTGTACCACCTATGTTCGAGGCAAAGATTTCAGAAAGCAAAAAGGGAATCGGACTTAGCTCCATCAAACGGGAAATGTAAAGCAGCATTGGTGTTAAAAGTAAAACGGTTGTCACATTATCTAAAACAGAACTGATAACAGCGGTAACGATAGAAAACAGCAACAGGACTCTAATTGGACTGCCATGTGCAAGTTTTGCCGTTTTTATTGCCACATATTCAAAAAGACCGCTATTCCTTGCAGTATTTACAATGATCATCATCCCCATAAGGAGGAAAAGTGTATTTAAATCAAGGTACTTGGGAATGTTTTCCCATGGAACTATTTTCAGAAAAAGTATTACAGATGCTCCAAACATCGCTGCAACAGCCCTATGAATCTTCTCGCTAACCACAAGGGCGTAGGTAAACAGGAACACTGCAACAGCCACTGTTTCTGGAGTCATTTCCGTCACCTCAATAAACTATCACAGGAATATTAACATGTTGCACAATCTTCAAAACTACAGGACTAAGAGGATGAGTCTTTGTAATTTCAGACCCGTATGCCTTCGAAAGAACAAGCAAGTCATGTTTTTGTGCAAGGCTTATTATGTCCCTACTTTTATCCCCAAAGAAGAGTCTCAGTTGGGGGTTAATTCCCAAAGCTTCAAAGTTTCTGGAGATTTTTCCAAGCAATTTCATGCCCTCCTCTTTCTCCTTCTTTTTAAATTCTTCACTTGCCTCAACCCCAAGTGTCTGCTCAATCATGTAGGATACATGGATATCAATTATATATAAGAGGACAAACTTTGCATCTCTATATGCAGAAAGGGTTTCATAGACCTCAACTGGAATCTCCCCTATAAATCTATCAAGAGGTATTAGCACCGACTTAATCTCGGGAAGCACCATCTCCTCCTCAGTCAGCAAGAAATCCCTGTACTCTTTGAGAATCCTTTCGTATCTTTTTCCAGCGATGTCTTTAAATTTTCTTTGGATCAATGATGAAAACAGACCCATGGGTATCCCCTCGGCATTTTATTACAACGACTTAAAGATATTAAATTTATTTGGTGCAATCCTCTAATCTTAGAGTCATGAACCACAAGAGCTATTAAATTAATAAACCTTTTTGGATTTGGGGGTGAAACAATGAAAAAGTTGTTACCGTTTTTGGCGTTAATTCTGCTTATTTCGCCACTGGCACTTGCCCAATGTCCATCTGAAGGTCATACAGTAATCCTAAAGGCCCCAGCACTCTCAAAAACTGCCAATGGAGAATTGATCGGTGTGGCAACAGACTTCGTAATTACAGTTGCACCTGGAAGCGGACACGTATATGTGGAGACATGGCCATTAGCAGAAGTTGACATGCAAGCAAGTGCAAGATTAGCTGCCCAAGTTGCCGGCAGGGTTCTTGGAGTTGATATGGACAAATACGATGTCTTCATACAAGTCAAGGCTGATTCTCCTATAATTGGAGGACCCTCCGCCGGGGGAACAATGACTGTTGGAATCATAGCGGCACTAAAGGGATGGAAACTTAGAGATGACGTTATGATGACCGGGATGATAAATCCAGATGGAACAATCGGTCCAGTAGGAGGAATTTTGGAGAAAGCCTCAGCTGCCCATAGTGTTGGAGCCAAACTGTTCTTAATACCCGAAGGCCAGAGAATTCAGGTGGTTCAAAAAACTGAACAAAAACAAATTGGACCTCTTGTCCAAATCACAACAAAAGAAGAAAAAGTTGATGTTGTTAAATACGCAAAAGAAAGATGGGGGCTGGAGGTAAGGGAAGTCAAGGACATCTATGAGGCTGTGTATTACTTTACGGGGCATAAAATAGAAAAACCTAAGGCTCCTGAGAGCATCAAAATAGACACTTCCTTCTTGAGAAATGATGCCATAAAGGATTATCAAAACACCACCAAATATTATAACCAAGTTGAAACGAAGCTAAAAGAAAGTGATGTAAGCTATACCACATATTCCTACCTTAAGGCAGCTTTAGATGGTGCAAATAAAACATTAAAAGAGGCAAAGAATGCTCTTGATTCTGGAATGTACTACACTGCCTTAAGTAAAGATTTCCAGGCAAGGATTGTCATCAGGCACGTCGATTGGTACTTGAACATCAAGAACGACAAGGATATTGAAAATCTACTTAATATGGTGAATGAGGATATCAAGAAAACTGAAGCTTACGTCTCAAATTTGACCATTAAAGGAACCACCATGCTACAAGCTGTTGCAGCAAGTGAGGAAAGGATAGAACAAGCAAAATCTCTTCTCAAAGATGCATGGAGTGATTACTACAAAGGTGACTATTGGAATGCGGTGAGTAATGCAGCATTCGCATATGAAAGAGCACAGACAGCAAAATTCTGGGCTAAATTAGGAGAAAGGTATGCAAGAGGAGATGTAATCGACAGAAATGTGATCAAAGAGACAGCGAGAGCGTACTTAGATAATGCTCGTCTGGTTGTTACATACATAACCTCAATGTTTGGAGAAAGCCTAATGCAAGGACTCGTTGATGAGTTGAATAAGGGAGAGCAGTATTATGAGGACGGAAAGTATTCAGCAGCGTTATTTTCAGCAATGGAGGCAAGAATTAGGGCAGAGGTTATACTTGATACTCTTGGAATAGACAACGAAACAGTGCTAATGGATAAGCTCCAGCACATGAAGGAGGATGCAAAAACTGCGATAGCAATAGCACAGAGCAAAGGTGTTTATACAATCCTTGGAATGGCATACTATGAGTTTGCTCAAAGCTATGAAAAGCAAGGAGGAATTGAAAATATCCAGACAGCCATGATATTCTACCAATATGCAAAAGAAACTGCAATGATGTTCCTTCCAAAGACAACGCCAAAGATAACCGAAGAAACAACTACACCACAGCTAACACCAAGCCCAACCGCTACGCAAACTGATACACAAACCCAAACAACCAGCACAATCCCTGCAAAAAGTGTTCCAACATCACTTCTGGGAGGAATTGGTGCATTAGGTGTTATTTTAGGTCTGATAATTGGAATCGTCGTTGGGAGGAGAGTTTAAGCTTTTTACTCTTCTTCCTTTTCTCCAAAAATAAATCTCTTGAAAATTCTGGCAATTCATTTCTCTTATCAAGCAGTTTTATTTCCCAATCAGCCAAGCTGGGGCAGATTGTGCATCCTAAACGGTAGAATCCCTCATAATAAAGAGGATGCAGGTCAAAGCCATTCATCAAGATGTAGAGCTGCACCATCATGCCTGACCAGAACTTAATGGGCATTATTTCCAAGAAATTACCAAGAATTTCGTTTTCTCTCTCAATCACCGGTGGCTTTAGCCTCCTTCTTGCACTTTCACCATCTCTATCACCTACAACCAAAATTGGATTTTCAAATTCTTCTATAGCCTTGTAGAGAGCCTCTACCTTCATCTTTGTGCACCAGCGGTTGTAATGAGTGGGGATTCCGTACTTATCAATGGGCATCGGAACGAAGGTTTCGACAACATCAATGCCAAGCTTTTTAGCAAGTTCTTCAACATACTCATCAGTTTGAGGCATCTCGTATTCCATTCTAACATAAACGGCTGTAACATTTTTGAAAACTTTGCTTGCTAAAATTAAAGTTGCTGTTGAGTCTTTTCCACCGCTCCAAGGGACTATTATGTCATAATCCTTAAATTGTTCAAGAAAACTCTTGCTTGCTTCTTCAAAAGCCCTGATATAAGATTCATTTGCCTTGATAATGTCCTTTAGGCTAACATCTTCGGTGTGAGGAATCCTCCAGAGTACCTCAGTTCCTTCTCCGATGCGCTTGCTGACTTCAGCTATCTTCATGCTTCCCGAGTAATACACTTCCTGATTCATTAGCTTTCTCAAAACAAGTGAAACACATCCAATATCTATCCCCAAGAGCTCTCTCATGTTTTCTCTAAAGGCATCACCAAAGGCCAAGTAGATGTCATAATCTGGATTAATTTCAATGCCAAATGGATTATCTGGATCAAGCTTGTAAGTCCCATCCCACTTAATCCCAAGCCTAAACCTGGCTTTGATTTCTTCCAAGTGAGCATAAAGCTCGTCAACACGCATGTTCCTAACTTTTTTAGTTCTCAAAATTCGAGAATAGAAAGGCTTTCCCAACTCAGAGAGATATTCATTAATGTTCCGTGCTAACTCCCTTTCCTTTTCCCCAAACAACAAGATAGGAATATAAGGATCCTCTTTTAGTTCTTCCAGAGTAT
Organism: uncultured Thermococci archaeon; assembly: GCA_964615185.1. Taxonomy (GTDB): domain Archaea; phylum Methanobacteriota_B; class Thermococci; order Thermococcales; family Thermococcaceae; genus Thermococcus_B. Next base: position 19,512 of record CAZTOS010000015.1, on the reverse strand, counting down.
TCTCAACTTCGTCAAATCTCCTTCCACCGCCAAGGCTCGAAACTCTCAAAAAACCACCATAATTACGCTCATTTATGTATTGCAGTGCTTTGGCATCCTTTCTTGCTCTCACAATCACATGGAACATGTTAGGAGATTTGGAAAATAGGTTAATAAGATTAGTGCACAATT
>CAZTOS010000015.1:0-19241 GCA_964615185.1 uncultured Thermococci archaeon | reverse complement strand
ACATGGAACATGTTAGGAGATTTGGAAAATAGGTTAATAAGATTAGTGCACAATTGTTATAGTTAGAGCTCTCGGGCTCATCCCTTATACTCTCAACATTGCAGGCTTCAGTAAAACTTTCATAAACTCCCTGGAATGAAAGGATGATGAAGCGAAGCCCTAAAATACTTGAAATGCATAATCTACAATCATGAATTATCAAAAAATTAGCTACCTGATAATCATCATTGTGTTTGTTTCCCTCTTCATAGTTTTCTTCAAGCCTTACTTATACTCCTTCAGAAGGGAGAGCATCAAATATGAGGGGGAGGAAATTATGCTGCCTGAACCTAACTTAAAAGGAAACATGAGTGTTGAAGAAGCAATAGCAAAGAGGAGAAGCATACGTTATTACAAGGACAAGTCCTTAACACTTAAACAGCTTTCCCAGCTGTTATGGGCTGCTCAAGGCATAACCGAGGAAAAGAAAAAGTTCAGAGCTGCCCCAAGTGCTGGGGCAACCTATCCTTTTGAAATTTATGTGGTTGTAGGAAATGTTGAGGGCTTAGAACCAGGAATCTATCACTATGACCCATTTAAGCACAGTTTAATGGTAATAAAGAAGGGAGACTATAGGAAGCAACTCCAGGCAGCTGCATTAAATCAGCAATGGGTCGGAAAAGCTGCCGTTGATATTGTCCTTGTGGCATTTTATAAGAGAACAACAAAGTACTACGGTGAAAGAGGCTACAGATATGTCTACATGGAAGCTGGTCATATAGGTCAAAATATTTATCTCCAAGCAACAGCTTTGGGTTTGGGAACGGTTGCAGTTGGAGCCTTCTATGATGAAGAAGTTGCCAAGATACTTGGCACTGATGGAGACCCAGTTTATATATTCCCGGTGGGGGTTCCGTGATGGTAGGCTTTGATCATTGCACCATTGGTTATCTGACCTTTGCATTCATGAATCTGACGATGCTCAGTGGGGCATTTATATTTTTGAACAGAAACAGAAAGAACTTCTGGATAAAAATGCACATAATTTTAAGCATAATAACATATCTTTTGATGGTCTTCACGATTTTATTGGTAAGATAAATAAGTTTGGAATTCAGAAAATGTATTGGTGACATTAATCATGGACAATACTCATTTGAATATTGAAAAGTTTATCGAAGAGCTTGAGAAACTAAGTGACAAAGAAATCCTAAGCTATTGGATTGAGGGTGAACTCAAAGAGGCAGAACTCTATAAAGATCTCGCCATAAGAGCAAAAGAATTAGGGCTTGAAGATAGGATTGTGGAAACATTTATCATTCTTTCGAAGGAATCAAAAGGACATGCAACCCGTTTATGGGAAATATATAAGCGCCTGTTCAGAACAGAAAAACTTGAAGAAGTAGATTTGCCCCTTATTGAAGTTGAGCCTCTCCTTGACAAATTTAAAGAGACAAAGAACGTCCTCGAGGTGCTGGAGTTGGCAATGGAATCAGAACTTCTTGCGAAAAGAATTTATGAGATCCTCGCCAAAAGGGCAAAAGACGAAAAAATGAGAAGAATTTACGAATATTTGGCAACTGTGGAAAACGAGCACTATCATAAACTTAAAGTCGAGCATAAATTCTATGTACAAAAAATCAGAAAAGATCCAAAAAATATTAAAATTACAAAAATTTTAAAGATAAAGAATAAATTTAATATCATGGAGGAAGAAATAAACATTGAAGATATAATAACACAACTGAAAAACTTATCTCATTTATTGGATAAGGAACAGGATCAAAGAATCATGTGAATATGAATACTTTGCTGAAAAAGCCAAAACTCTCAACAAAGATGAAGACATAATAGAGCTCTTCATAATCCTCTCAAAAGATTCACAAAGCAATGCTTATCGTTTATGGGAAATCTACAACAAGAGATTATTTAACCCAGAGACTCAAGAACTTCCAAAAATTCCACTTGATCCAGTTGATTTCGACTTTATAAACGTTTCCAAAAGACTTGAGAAGACCAATTCTCCTTTGGAAATTCTTGAACTTGCTATGAAACTAAAACTACTCCTCAGGAGTATTTATAGTGAACTGGCAGAAAAAACTCGGAATAGAGAATCCAAGCTAATATGTAGGTATTTGGCAAGTATAGAGAATGAAAATTACCAAAAGCTTAAACTTGAATACGAATATTATAAAAAGAAACTTAGAGCGGGAGTTAAACTCCCATCTCCTTAGCCTCAGGAGGTTCCTCAATTAGATTATCACTGTATTTGTCGTAATCAGCCAACATAAACTCATCGCTCATCCTCAGTGCCTTTACTGCCTTCTCTTCTCCTGGGAATTTCTTTCCTGGACATACGTCAACACATAACGCACAGAACATGCACCTTGAGACATAATGTCGTATCTTTTTGAGTTCCGGAATCCACTCTATAGCATCTGCTGGACAGACTGTTATGCAGAGCCTACACCCTATACATCTTTCGGGATCATATTTCAGCTTTCCTCTGAACCCTTCGGGAACAGGAACAGGGGGATTTATCTTTGCCTCCCCCTTTTGAACCTTTTCAATGAGGGCTGTCACATCCTTAGGAGCATGCTTTACTGGAAATGGATTTGTAAATGGCTTCTCCACAAGCTGTTTAAGGAACAGGAACATTGCTTTTGTTGGCATTCACCTCACCCCCAGCCAAACAAGTGCTAAACCGAGCAATGCAATTAGGTTCACATGAACCCAGAAAATCTGTGATGCCTGTTCGATTCTGAATCTTCCAAAGGATGTTCTCACGACTGTTACTGCCGCTATGTAAATTATCAGCACCTTAAAGAGGAACCACAAGCCCTCAACGATATAAAGTGTAGCTCCACTTAAGCTAACTCCAAAGACATAGCTGAATGTAAACGGTATGAAAAGAACCACTTCAAGTGCGGCCATAGCGAAACCTCTAACTGCATCTGATAGGTAGAACAAAGCTAAGTTTCTTCCACTGTATTCGGCAAGCATGCCCTCGGCTATCTCTGTTTCTGCCTCTGCAATGTCAAAAGGAAGCTTAGCGAGTTCCGCAGGGGTTACAACTAATAGTGCTATGAAAAGCAAGATAACTCCCAATGCAGCCACTGGAGAGACCATTGTCCATACTGGAGTTGATGCAATTGTTGTAAGAGAGAAGCTTTTGTAAAGAAACGCAAAGCCAACAATCACAGTGGCTAAAGGCATCTCGTAGCTCATCATAAGTACCATTTCTCTCTGTGCACCAACAGATGAAAATGGACTTCCCGATGCAAATCCTCCAACTGCCATGGCTAAGGACTGAAGTGTGAGCAAATACAGTATTACAATTAAATCACCGTATCCCTCAAGGGGAGCCTTCAAGACACCAAATGGGATATAGAGCAGTAAACTCATTGAAGATGCAAATGCCAAGATAGGCATTGCATTAAAGAGCCACTTTATAGCGTTTTCTGGCACAACAGTCTCTTTGAGCAACAATTTCCCAACATCCCAGAAAGGCTGCCTTATGGGCGGACCAATTCTTGATGTCATCCTTGCTGATATTCTTCTGTCGATACCTTTGTAAGTCAGTCCAAGAAAGATACCAAGTATTGGGAAGGCAACTGCATAGAAGATAGTCTCGGGAGTCATCCTCTCACCTCCCTCTCAATTTTCCTGGTTTTTTCAACTGCCTTCTTGTGGATGTATTCGTAGCCGAGAACTTTGCCTTCTGGAGTCTTTAGTAGTGCAACTCTGTCATTACAGCACAAACATGGATCTATGTATGCCACGACTATTGGAATGTCTGCAACCTCTGCCCCAAGCAACAGTGGAGCCCAGCTGTTAATATTGTTGTAACTTGGAGCAATCACCTTCCAGACACTTGGTCCATCTCTACCATCAAATTTAAGGTAGTGAACCACTTCTCCTCTTGGTGCTTCATGAGCTCCTATCGCCTCACCTTTAGTTCTTCTAATCTTCGCAAGCAAAGCTACATAGTTGGGAATCGCAAGGATTTTACCCTCTGGGAGGTTATCAACACAGTATTCAATGATATCCAAGCTCTGCTCTATTTCATAAATCCTAACCATGGTGATGTCATAGGCATCTCCCCTGACCTCTCCAACTATATCCTGAGGAACAACAGCTCTGACATCTATATCAGCATATGCATCATAGGGTATATCCTGTCTGATATCCATTCTTAGACCAGCCGCTCTTGCAGTGGGGCCGACTACATTGACCTTAAGTGCCAGTTCTTTTGAAAGCTGAGCAACTCCCCTTGTTCTTGCCTTATAGACAGGATCTGAAAGCATTATCTCCTTCATCTTTTCAGTAAACTTCCAGTAGTATGTTATCATGTCCTTTAGGGCTTTTATGTGGCTCTCTTTGAGGTCTCTCCTCACACCGCCAATCATGAAAACTGAATAGTTAATTCTGTTTCCAGTCAAAAGCTCCAGTATATCGAGGACTTTTTCCCTTCCCTTCCATATCCAGAACAAAAGTGAGTCAAATCCCATCTCGTGAGCTATTACTCCCAACCAGAGCAGATGGCTATGAATCCTCTCAAGCTCTGCTATGATCGGTCTTATGTATTGAGCTCTTGGAGGGGCTTCAATCCCTAACGCTTTTTCCGCTGCTACAACAAATGCGTATGGGTGGGAGATTGAACAGATTCCACAGATTCTTTCTGAGAGATAAAGTGTTTGTATGGCATTTCTTTTCATACCCATGTACTCAATTCCCCTGTGGGCAAATCCCCTCTTGACATCAACCCTAACAACCTTCTCCCCCTCTATCTCAGCCTCAACTCTGATTGGTTCTTTTAGTGCCGGATGAATCGGACCTACAGGAATGTAGTAAGCAGTTTTAGGCATTTCCCTCACCTTTTTTTCTTATTTCCTTAACGCTCTTGTGCATATATTTAACCATATCATCAACACCATGCTCATCTCTTCTCCATGGATATTTACCTTCAGGCCAGTCGTCAGGCAAGAAGAGGTGTCTCTTGTTCTTTAAGCCCTCAAATTCAACGCCAAGCATTTCTCTTATTTCTCTCTCATTTGTTTCTGCTCCAGTCATGAGATCTGTAATTGTTGGAAGGACTAATTCACTCTTTGGAAGGTCAAACTTCAGTGTTATGCTTATTTCTCCCCCTGGATGTCTATGATAAATCCCAAAGGAGTAAATCATCTTTATAACATCTCCTCCAGTGTCCTCACCAGTTATGAAGTGTAAATGAGGATAATCTATGTTAAAAATCGTTTCAACAGCTTTTCTAAATGCAGATTTGTCAATTTCAGCCCAGATTTCGTAAAGGGTTCTCTTTCTCCTGACTCCCATTGTATATTCCTTTATCTCATAGGTCAGCAGTGCATTTCCAAGAGATTCTTTAAGCTTTTCAAGGATTTGTTCCGCATTCATATTCATTCTTTCTTCCCCTCCAGCTCTTTTTCCAACTTCTCCAGCTTCAGCCATGCCTTAACGACAGCATCAATGATTGCCTCTGGCCTTGGTGGGCAACCAGGAACGTAGACATCAACGGGAATTATCTCGTCTATTGGTCCAACTAAGTTGTAGGAGTCGTAAAAGAGTCCACCACTTGTTCCACAGTTCCCAACTACAATGACTGCTTTTGGGTCTGGCATCTGCTCATATATTCTCTTCAGCTTGTCAGCAAAGTCTCTTGGAATTGCTCCAGTGACCAAAAGAACATCTGCATGTCTTGGCGAACCCACTAATTTAATTCCAAACCTTTCGGCATCATATCTTGGTGTGAGTGCAGCGATGATTTCAATGTCACAGCCGTTACATGAGCCCCCAGAGGCATGGAAAACCCAAAGAGAACGTTTAAAGTTTGTCAGCTTGCCCATATCAAGCACCTCCTACAAGGAGGAAAAGAATTATCGTCCCCACTCCAAGATACCATAAGATATAGTCCCTAAGATCACCCGTATGAATAGCTTGGAGAACTTTGTAGTAACCCTTCAACGCCTCAATGAAGCCCCAGTAAATATCGCTTGCTTTGACTTGGATTTTCTCCTTTGCCGGCTCAGCGTTACCACTTAAGTATGGCTTGACTTGTTCTGTATCTTTCTTATAGCTTGGGTTTCCTCTGGAATAAATGAGGTAACCGATTAAAGCAAAGAGTATAAGGAATGCAAGCCATAGCAACGGACTCCAGTATCCTGCTCCTGTTATAAGTTGTGATATCATGCCAAACCACCCCACGACTGATATTGTGCGACGTTAATCAAGGCATCCACAGCTGGATACACCAGCTTGTCAAGTACCACATCCGGGAAGAGACCGAATAGTATACAGAGCAATGCCAAGATAACCATTGCTACGATCATTGGCTTTGGAACTTCTCTCACATTCTCGAACTTCTCCAATGGTGGTCCCAGGAAAGCTGACGCAAACACTTTAACGAAAGATGCAAGAGTTAATATACTCGTAACCATTGCAAATACCGCCAATAGCGGGTTCAATCTGTAAGAGCTCTCGTAAATTAAGAACTTGCTTGCAAATCCGTTGAATGGTGGCAAACCTGATATGGCAGCAGCACCAACGATGAAACATAGAGTTGTTATAGGCATCTTCCTCGCTAATCCTCCCATTTCGTTGAGGTTTCTTGTACCCGTTACATAGAACAGGGCACCCGCAGTCATCAGAAGCAGGCTCTTGTAAATAATATGGTTTATTATGTGGAAGATTCCTCCAGCCATTGCAGTTCTGCCAAATTCTGCCAATGCCTTAGGATCGTGGAGAACCGTTAAACCGACACCAACACCAAGAAGCATGTAACCTGTCTGGGAGATAGCGTGATAGCTCATGAGCCTTTTTACATCTTTTTGAACCAAAGCCATTGTAACACCAATGAACATTGTCAGAACACCAAGAACTGACATTATCCACCCAACCCTTGCTAAGCTGATTGATATGTTTGCAAAGAGTGTGAAGCTGACTCTGAAGAGGGCATACAGGCTTGCATAAGTTGACACCAGTAATGCGGGGTTTATACCTGCCGGAACCTCTGTATATGCATCGGGTACCCAGTAGTGCATTGGAACAGCACCGCACTTCATGGCGAATGAAGCAAATAACAGACCAAATGCTATCATATCAAGGGTGTTGAAGGAAACCTGTCTGCTTATGTAAGCTAAGTTTAAGTTGCCGTATTCACCATAGAGGATTCCAACAGCAAAGAGAACCATCAAAGATGCAACTGAACTGACTATGAGATACTTGATTCCAGCTTCACTTGCTTCACCGCGGTAATTTCTGAAGCCGACAAGAGCCGAACCAGCTATACCTGCTATCTCAAGGAACACGAAGAGATTGAAGAGGTCTCCAGTGAGAACCATACCCAAAATACCCACTTCCAACAGAAGCAACAAAGCATAGTATTTCTCCAAGCCACTTTCTCCTTCAACATGGCTGTAGGAGTAGAGAGCACCAACGAAGCTCATCAGCGTTGCTGAAATTGCCATAAAAGCTCCAATGCCATCAATTTCAAACATAATTCTTATTGGAACTTTATAGCCTGAAGGCAGCACAAGGGTTGGCTTATCTGCACCAAAGACGTATACTATAACACCATTAAGTCTAACCTGATACATCAACAAGAGTGAGAGACCAACGGTGACAGCTGTTATTAGTATGGCCCATATAGCCACAATGTTTTGTTTTTTCTTGAACAGTGGTGATACAAACGCTCCAAATAAAGGAACCGCTATCATTAATGCCGGTAAGTGTTCAATCATCCTCTCAACCTCCTAATCTTTGTAACATCAAGTGTTCCATAGTGTTTGTAGATGTTCACAGCAAAAGCAAGCATTAGAGCAGATACTGCAACACCAATGACAATGCTCGTAAGTGTCAATGCTTGTGGGGTTGGTAGAACCATATTTTGTGGATTTGCAGCCTCTGAAGGTGCCAAAGTATAAATCGGAGCGTAGCCACCCCTCACATATCCAAGAGCCACCAAAAATAGGTTCACTGCCCCTTCCAAAATTTCAATTCCAATGACCACCTTGATTAGATTCCTTTTGAATCCTATAGTGTAAAATCCTAGTGCAAGCAAAAGTGCAACCACTATGAATGGAAAATTAACCCAGATGTTACCATTCATCCCTCTCCCTCCTCATGATTAGGAAGAACACCAGGATTATGCTTGTAAGGCCTGCAAGAACCTTCATACCGACAAAGATGTTCATGTATGGAAGTGTGCCACCTGTATTTAGATAGCCTGGATTTATTCCACTTGGAGTTTTTCCTCCGAATAATAGGAATCCACTGTTTGCAATTACGTTTTTGAAGAACGTGTAGCCAGCAAACCCCAGACATGCCATGCCAAGAAATCCTACTGCCCCAATGCTTTCAAGTACACTCAAGGGAGCTTTCTCAAAGAGGCTTTTAACGGTTTCATATTTGTTCGCTACTATAAGCAACGCCAAACCACTTGCAAAAACTGCTCCTCCCTGAAAGCCTCCTCCCGGTGTTAAATGTCCATGGAGTATAATGTAGCTACCAAAGACAAGTATTAGAGGGGTTAATATCTTGGTTGTGGTCTTTATGATGGTTGTTGTCATTTCTTCATCCCCTCCTTTCTCCGCAGTACCATTAGAACCCCAGAAACCGCTGTAAACAGAACGGTTGCTTCACCGAGGGTATCAAAGCCTCTGTAATCGAAAACTATGCTTGTAACAACGTTGTTTGCTGAGGATTCAATCTGAGCATGGGTTATGAACCAGTCGTCCATTTCCCTATGGGGCGGCTCTCCAAAAGGTCTAATGCTAATCATTGCAGCAAGAAGGAAGAGCGTGAATCCTATGAAAGCAAGCAATCCGAGGGAAGTCCTCATTCTATCACCTCCTCATCAGTTGTGTTCTTGATGGCAAGAAGATACATTGCTGTCGTTAGACATGCTCCAACACCAGCTTCAGCTATTGCAACGTCAGGAGCTTGGAGGACATAGAATTCAAGTGATAAAATTAAGCTAAACACTGCCATGGCTATGACTGCCATTATTAAATTCTTGAATCTGATGGCAACTATTGCACTCACCAGCAGACCAATTCCTATCAAAACCTGAAGAACCCAAAAGAATTCCATAAAGTTCATAGTTTCCCCTCCAGCTCGTCTATTACAGCAGCATAGGGTCTAATTCCAGACTTTCTTGCGGCTCTTCCAATTGCATGGGCACCAACAGGGTTTGTCATTACTAAGAATATCACAACGAGAGCTGAATGAATGCCTATTGTAACCCATCTTGGGTCATGTGTTGGAAGCCAATTGTAGAGTGAATACACCACTGTGGCAAGGACTATGAAGATCGTTCCAAATGTTGTACATTTTGTTGATGCATGAATCCTCGTGTAAACATCTGGGAATCTGAGGAGTCCAATGCTTGCAAGAAGATTGAAGATCACTCCAATTGCCAAGAAAATTGTGATTATGTACTCAATCATGCTATCCCCACCTTCTTCTTTACTAAGTAGCGGGCTATATAGAGTGTGGCAATATAACTCAAAACTGCATACACCAATGCAACATCAATGAAAATTGGCTGCTTTGTAATGACACCATAAAGAACCATTGCACCTGCCGTTGTTGTTGTCATCGAATCCAGGGCAACAACTCTATCTGGAATCGTTGGTCCTAAGATAAGCCTGATTAGGGTTAACATTGCCGAAAACAACAGCAGTATTAGAGCTACCATAAATGCACTAATCACGTTCATTCCGCAATCCTCCTTGCCCATTTTGGAAGATATCCACAAAGTTCCTCAGGGGTTGGTTTTTCTTTTCCGGGTGGAACGTTAATCCAGTGCACGTACAAATTGCCTTCTTCATCAATTTCAAGAGTAAATGTTCCTGGAGTCAATGTTATTGAATTTGCCAAGAGTGTTCTGCTTTCATCCCTCGTAAGACCAGGAGATATTTTAACAATGCCAGGTCTTATCTTCCCTGTTATAACTCTGTAAGCTACATCAAGATTTGCCTTTGCCATTGCAAAGAAAAACGGCCCCAATGCATATATTATGAAAAGAAGCCATCTTTTTGGATTAAAGAAATATTCGAGCTTTTCGTCCATGATGTTCCGTGTTAAATAGCCGATTATCGCTGCAATAATGAATCCAGCAATTAGTTCTTCTTTGCTCCATGCGATTATACCTCCTGAGCCCGCTGTAAGCAGTAAGTATACAATCAAAGACCACAGGAAAGATGTCACAAACGCCATTCTTTCACCTCAGCTTTAAGTTTTAAACCTATATTAAGCGTTTTTGAGGATAATATCATTTGAGATTTGCCAAAAATTCTTAAATACGTTTCTAAAACGAAAGGTTATAAACCTATTATTTTGACAAATGAAAGAGCCACTAAACTTTACAAATTATCTAACACATTAGATTATTAATGAACACACATTTTCACTGAAGTTTATGTAAGTTCACAGAAAATGTTGAAAATGGTTATACCTTTGTAAACCTTTACAAAAAACAAAATACGTAGCATTTAGCAAATGATCAATATTAACAAATAAGAAAATTGAAAAAATAGTAGCATCTCACTCTTCGTATTCCTCAATGGCACCAAATCTACAGACACTTACACATATGCCACAGCCAACACACTTGTTCGGATCGATTTTATGCACTTTTCCTGGGGCACCAGTTATAGCGTTTTGTGGGCACTTCCTTGCACACAATGTACATCCCTTACATTTATCTGGTATTATGCGATATTTCTTGACTTTTTTGCTCTTTTGCGCCTCTATCATCTCCTCAATTTCCTCATTTTTGAGCCATCTCAGGTTGTCATCATATTTGTCATAAGTAGCAAGAAGGAACTCCTTGCTCATTTCTAAGGCGTTTACTGGGCATACATCTACACATTGAGCACAGAACACGCATCTGCCGAGCCAGAAAGTCACTTTCTTAATTTCTGGTATGAACTCAATGACTCCAGCTGGACAAACTGTTACACAGAGCTTACAACCAACACATTTGTCAACATGATAAACAAGCTTCCCCCTAAATCCATCTGGAGTTGGAACTGGTTCAGTCTTTGGAAACATGTTTGTTGCTGGTCTTTTGAAAAGATTTGAAAGGACAGTGGAAAGAGTTGGAGGAATTTTCATGCTATCACCCCCAATAGGTCAATTGCAAGAATTAAGGAGCCGATTATTGCAGCAGGGAAAAGTCTCACCCAGAACACTTGCACTGCCTGAGTGATTCTCAGTCTTCCCGTTATAGCCCTGAATATGCTCATGCTGATGAATAGCACTGCAAAGACCTTGAATGTATGGAACAGTATGTCAACAATGAGAGCTGCTGTTCCGCTAAGACCAATGTAAGTACTTATGCCCCAAGGGAAGAAGATTGCAACAACTAAGCTTGCACTCACAAACATTTTCAGAGCATTGCTGAGCTCAAACAACGCAAGATGTCTCCCGCTGTATTCAGCCATTGGACCTTCAGCAACCTCAGTCTCAGCTTCTGGAATGTCAAAGAAACCAACTTCAATCTCACTTGCCAGCCAAGCCAAGAACACAAAGAGCAATATGAATGTTCCAATGAAAGCCAAAGGTGTTCCAAGCTCCCATATGTTGTGCTGGTAAAATGCTGCCAGGCTGAAGGGCTTTTCAACTCCGAGATGATTTAACCTCCAGAGAATTGTGAAGAGGCCAAGCATCATTGGAATTTCCCTTGAAACCAATATTATCATTTCTCTCTGAGCACCTATTTGAGCATAAGGTGAGCCAGAGCTTATTGCTCCCAAAACTCTGATGAAGCCAATGAGAGTTAACAGATATATGAATACAATTACGTCACCTTTTGTAGCAAAGAGAGGTGCAAATCCCATTGGAGTGTAAGCTAACAGTGCTATTGAGACAGCTAAAGCCAAAACTGGAGCCAATTCATAGAATTTATTTGCATGCTTTGGAATTATTGATTCCTTGCTCATGAGCTTTAGGAAGTCATAGAACGGCTGGAGGAGTGGAGGTCCTACTCTGCGTTGCATTCTTGCAACTAACTTTCTGTCAAGTCCTTCCCAGAGCAGTGAGGCAAATGAAACATAAAGGTAGAGAGCAATTAAACCAAGAGTGGCATATAAAAGGTTCATAGCGCACACCTCCCTATCCCAATTCTCTCAGGCTTCGCTTTGATGTTTGGATTGATTTCCTTGGTCTTCTTTATTGACTCTTTAAGCAGGTCAACCTCAGTTAGAACTTTTCTCTTTCCTGTATTTGCATCAATCACAGCCACTCTATCGGTACAGCTCAAGCAGGGGTCAATTGAAGCTATAGCAACTGGGACATCAGCCAACTGCTCACCAACTAAGGCCCTTGCAACTGCAAATAAGTTCGGGAACGTTGGCTCTCTCATCTTCCACTTTGCTGGACCATCTCTTCCAGGTTCAGCCCTCACGTAGTGAATAACCTCTCCTCTTGGTGCTTCATATCTTCCAATTCCTTCTCCTTCTGCTTTCTTGAGCTTGAAGATTATCATGTTGTCCTTCGGAAATGCCTTAATTTTTCCTTCAGGCATTTGATCCAGTGCTCTCTCAATGATTTCCATGCTTTGCCAAAGCTCACCAACTCTTACGACCATTCTGTCAAAAACATCTCCTTTGATTACACCTGTAAACTCCTTAGGTGTCACTGGCTTGACTCCCAAGTCTGGGTAGACTCCAAGCTTTTCGTTGTACCTAACGTCCTTCTTGATGCCGCTTCCCCTTGCTGTTGGACCTTGAGCACTGTACTCAATTGCTATCCTCTTTGGAATAACTCCCGAATCCCTCAAACGTGCCTCAACCGTTGGATCATATAGGAATACCTCCTCAATTTTTGGCATGACTTCTTGACGATAGTAGTAAATCATGTCAAGTATTGCCCTCTTATGCTTCTCTGTTATGTCTCTCCTAACTCCACCAATCATGTTTCCAGCGTAGTTGACTCTGTTACCTCCAATGTCCTCAAGAATGTCCATAACCTTCTCCCTCGCCAGCCAGCTTAAATGAAGAACTGTGTCGTAGCCTATTGTGTGGGCAACAACACCCAGGTTGAGCAAGTGAGAGTGTATTCTCTCAAGCTCTCCGATAATTACCCTGATATATTCTGCCCTCTCTGGCACTTCAATACCAGCCATCTCTTCAACAGCTCTTGCATAAGTGTGATTGTGTGAAAACGAACAAATTCCACATATTCTCTCTGCTAAATATAGCACTTGAATCCAGTTCCTTCTCATTGCAATCCATTCAAGACCTCTTAAGTTGTAACCAAGCTTAACATCGACGTTGATTATACGCTCGCCGTCAAGCGTAATTATGAACTTCTCAGGTTCTTCCAATGCTGGGTGAATAGGGCCTATGGGGATTTTAACCCAGTATTCAATCCTCCCATTCATTTTGACTCCCTCCTGTATGGATGTCCAGCATTTTTGACCATTTCAGGCTTAATTCCCGTCTCATCAAGCCTTAGTGGATAAATTCCCTCTGGAAAGTCATCTGGCAAGAACAGTCTCCTTGGGTCAGGGATTCCCTCGTATTTGATGCCAAGGAACTCCTGTACTTCTCTCTCGTATGGTAGGGAGCTTGGAAAGATGTCAGTTATTGTGGGCAACACTGGGTCATCCTTCGGGCATGCTGTTCCAATGACAACTGATAGGCTTTTTCCTTGCCCCCAGAACATCTCCCAATGGTATTTTGCCGTCAGCTTGTCTCCCCTATCCTCGGCTATTATGACAGAAAACTGTGCAGCCGGGTCAATTTCTTTAAGGAATTTAACAAGGTCTTTGAACTTTTCTCTTGTAACTTCAATCCAGATCCTCTTTCTTGGATGAGGAAGCTTATTTTCAGTTATCTTGACCTCTGCATCTTCAAACTTTGCCTTTACCCTCTCAGCAAACTCCTCAGGTGTCATTCTTTCTCACCTTCAATCTTTTTGATGAGCTTTTCCAATCCTAAAACAACCCCATAAAGGATTGCCTCTGGTCTTGGCGGGCAACCGGGAACAAAGACATCAACTGGAATGTGCTTGTCGAGCGGAGCGTTTGTAAATGGACTCTCGTAGAACACGCTTCCTCCTGTTGGACAAGCACCTACTGCAATTACAACCTTCGGGTCTGGTGTCTGTTCATAAATCAGCTTAACCCTCTCAAGGCTCTGATCTGTTATTGGGCCTGTGACAAGCAGAATGTCAGCGTGCCTCGGTGTTCCAACGAGCTTTACCCCGAATCTCTCAGCGTCATATCTTGGGGTCAATGCTGCTATGATTTCAATATCACAGCCGTTGCATGAGCCACTGTTAACGTGAAAGACCCAAGGTGACCTTCCGATGTATTTACAGAGCTTTGCAATCCTTCTCTCAAGCATTTCCCTCTCACTTTTAGCATTAGCCTTGACTTCCTCCATTTAGCTCACCCCCATATTATCAGGACTCCAAGGATTATTGCAACTGTCATGAGGAGATATGCAACGTAATCCGTGAGCAAACCTGTGTGCTCTCTTCTGAAGGCAATGAACATTCTGTTGATTCCCCTAATAAGACCCCACATAACATGTCTCCCTGTGAAGTATCCGCGAAGGTGTTCAAATTGAGGAATCACCTCATCTTCATCTTCACCGCTCAAGTAAACCTTAGTACCAGCCCCCACTCTCCTTGTGCCCATGCTTGCCTTCTCTCCCCACTTCATGAGAATGTAGCTGATAATCAAACCTATAATGAAAACATAAATGAAGTAAAGGGCATCCCAATAGCCGAACATCTTTCATCCCCCCAATACCGCCAGTACATATTTTCCTGACTCCTCAAGCATCTTCGCTGTTGGCAACATTATGCTATCATTTATTTGCCAAGGCAAAAGCCCCATGATGATTATTGCGAGAATCAAGATTATCATTGGTATTACCATGGCTTTTCCTGGATCTCTTGCCTCCTTCACTTTCTCGCTTTCCTTTCCAAAGAATGTGAAGAGTACTCTGATGTAAGCTGCAGTACAAAATGCTGTTCCAAGTACAGCCACTGCTGCCAAGAATGGATTGTACAGGGCAGAGCTTTCATAGATAAGCCATTTGCTTGCAAATCCGTTTAGCGGAGGCAATCCTATTATAGCCGCAGCACCAACCAGAAAGGCAAAGCTTGTCAGCGGCATCTTTCTTGCCAATCCGCTAAGCTCATTGAGGTTCTTTGTGCCTACTTCATGTAGAACAGCACCAGCGACAAGGAAGAGGAGCGCTTTCATAAGTGCATGGTTCACCGTGTGATATATTGCTCCAGCCAGAGCTATTTGCCCAACCTTAGTTCCATATGCCGCAAGCCCAATGCCTATACCGAGAAGAATGTATCCTATCTGTCCAACACTTGAGAATGCGAATAGCCTCTTCATATCAGTCTGTACCACAGCCATTGCATTTCCAACGATTAACGTCAGACATGCGAAGAATATAACTATCCAGCCAAGAGTCCTGATGTTGAGGCTTATGCCGTAAATGCTGAAGAGTATTCTCGCTATTGCGTAAACACCACCGGCTTTAATTACCAACCCAGAAAGCATTGCTGAAATTGAGCTTGGTGCTGCCGGGTGAGCATCGGCAAGCCACATGTGTACCGGAACCGCACCGCTCTTGAAGAGCAGTCCTCCAAGGATGAAAGCCAAGGCAACTTTGCTTACAAATGTTGGCTCCCTTGTGATGTAATGGCTTAGATAAGCCATCGTCAGGGTTCCATACTGACCATATAGCAGGGCAATGCCAAGAAGAATGAACGAACTTGCCAGCGAACCAACAAACATGTACTTGATTCCAGCCTCAATGCCTTCCCATGTATCATTTCTGAATGCAACCAAGGCATAGCTCGCTATGCTCATTATCTCAAGGAAGACATAGAAATTGAATATATCTCCCGTTATGACTATGCCGAGCATTCCAAGCTCTAAGATTAAGATTAGGGTATAGTACTTATCTAATCCCGTGTCATACTTCATGTATTCAAGTGAGTATATTATTGCCAGCAGTGAGACAAATGCTATCGTTACTGCTATCAATGCCCCTAAGAGGTCAACTTCCCAGACAATTCTAATTGGGAATCCCACGCCCTTTCCTAACGGCGTTGTGTCTCCAAGTGTGTACACTATTATTTGATTGGTCTTCCAGATTGTGTAAAACACGTCAGCAGCTACACATAGGGTTATTGCACTAATTATCACTGCCCAAATGTCCCTAAATTTCTCACTGATGAGCTTGATTAGAGGCATTGAAAATGCTCCAAAGAGAGGAACGATGATTAGGAACGGCAGCACATTCATCCTCTCAACCTCCTTAACTTGTTGATGTCTAAGCTTCCGTAATGTCTGTAGGCGTTAATCGTCAGTGCCATTGCTAAAGCCAGAACACAAACTCCAATGACGATGCTCGTAAGCACTAAAGCCTGAGGAATTGGACCAACCATCGGCGTGCCTTTCAGTGTTTCATATCCCGTGTAAATTGGCGCAGTAGGAAGAACCCCGTTTTCCAAACGGTAGCCAAGGCTTATCAGAAGTAAGTGAATCCCGGAGTCAATTATGTCCAAGGCTAAGATCAGCTTGATTAGGTTCCTCTTGTAGAGGAATGCATAGATTCCCATGCAGATCAGGAGGAATGCAGTTACAAATTGAAACGGAATCACTTCTTCCACCTCCTAAAGAGCGCTATTGCCATCATCGCACTTACTAATCCCGTGAAGACCTTCAATCCAACGGCTAAGTTCATTATTGGCAAATAACCCGCTGAAAGTAGAGTTCCTGGCTGACCGGCAAAGGCTATTTTGTCCTTCCATAGTATGTTGTAGAAGAAAGCGACGCTTAATCCAAGCATTGCAGCTCCTAAGAAAGCCAAGCCACCCAGTCCTTCAAGAGCTGAGTATATGTTCTTGTCATATCTCTTCTTAGCTTCGTTTAATCCAAATGCAACGAGAAACAATATTCCAGCGCCAGCTATTGTAGCACCTCCCTGGAAGCCACCACCGGGTGTGAGGTGACCATGAGACACAACATAAGCTCCAAATATTCCAATGAGGGGAATTGTAGCTCTCGCCATTGTTTTAACGATTAATCCCATGTCATTCTTCATCTTCATCCCTCCTCCAAGGTCTGAGCAGTGCAACAGCACCAGCTATGGCTGTAAAGAGAACAGTGGCCTCTCCAAGGGTATCGTAACCTCTGTAGTCAAACACTATGTCGGTAACTATGTTTGTCCCACCAACTTCTTCGATGCCGTGCTCAATGTAGTACTGGTCAGTGTAGCGGTACTTTTGCCACTCACTGCCGCCAAGACCAAATTTAAGCCCGTATTGTGGGTTAGCTACTATTAAGAGCACACCAAGGATGAACAGCAAAGCCAAAGCACCCAAAGTCCTGTTCATGGCCCCTCACGCTCCCACCTCTCTGTCTTGGCTATTCCGTACACCACTATGGCCGTAACTACACCAGCACCAACCGCTGCCTCAGCTATCGCAACGTCGGGGGCATGAAGCATGTAGAACTCTAAGCTCAGAAGAAGGCTCATCGCTGCTGAAGCCAAAGCTGCTGAAAGCAAATCCCTAAAGCTGATTGTGAGGTAAGCCGTTATGAGTATTCCAATCAAAATTCCAAACTGAATGACCATATCAACCGTGAGAACGTTCATTCTTCTCCACCCCTCTCCCTCTTGAGTTTTACTTCATAAGCATCAATGACAGCTCTCACAGGCTTTACACCGCTCAAGTGAGCAGCCTTTGCAATTGCATGAGCACCTGTTGGATTTGTAAGCAACAATGCTATCAATGCAACCAAACTGTGAAGTGCCATCTGAAGATACTTTGGATCTCCAGTTACGTGGAGCTGGTTTGCTGCATGAACAATTACAGCAAGGACTGCAAAGATTGTTCCAAAAGTTGTGCACTTAGTTGCCCCGTGCAGTCTTGTATAAACGTCTGGAAATCTGTGAAGGGCAAAGCTACCGAGCAAGTTGAAGATTATGTTAATCCCAAGGAGGACATAAATGACGTATTCAACAATACTCGTCACCTCAATCCCCCCGGAAGGTATTTCGCTATAACAAGTGTCCCTATATAGCTCAGCAGAGCATAGACAATTGCAATGTCAATGTAAATTACCCTGTCATACGCTGCCCCAAGGAGAACCATTCCTGCAACGATTAAGGTGTTCAGTGTATCAACTCCAACGACTCTGTCAGGAATAGTTGGACCAAGAAGAATCCTAAGCACGGAGAGAAATGCCCCAATCATGACTATTAGTGCTGAATAAAAGAATTCTGGCGCAATCATCTTCCCAACCTCCTTGCCCATTTTTCAAATGAGCCAGAAACAGGCTCCGAGCTTTTTGGCTCCTCCTCTCTCACATAAATCCAGTGAACATAGAGAGCTTTTTCCTCTGGACAGGCATCTATTGTCAGTGTTCCCGGAGTTAGAGTTATTGAGTTGCTTAAGATAGTGTATTGAGCATCATTCTCAAGCTCAACAGGAACCCTAACGATTCCCGGTCTTATCTTTCCAGTTATCACTCTGTAGGCAACATCAAAATTTGCTTTGGCCATCCCCCAGAATAGGGGCCCAATTGAGTATATCGCAAACTCAAGCCATCTAAGTGGATTTAGGAATCTTGTAGTCTTCTCCCCTATAATGTTCCTTGTCGAATAGGCCACTATTAAGGAGAATATGACCCCTGCAATGATTTCTTCTGGACTCCATAGCATTCCCTTGGTGCCTGCTGTGAGTACCAACCAGAGCATGAATGACCATACAAATGCAACGATGAAACTCATTTTTCCCACCTCAACTTTTGATTTACAACGTTCAATATTGAGTTTTCACCAAATCCCGATATATATTTCATTTATTGCTTTTAAAAGGGTTTTGGAAAGCTCTAAACTGACAACGAAAGTATAAAACGGCTTTTTTGGAACTAAAGATTCTCAACAAAAAGTTTGTAAAAATGAAGGAACAAATGTATACAAATTTGTTAATGCAAGTTTTTCACTAATTCCAAAATGGCACCGACGTATTTTTGATAATCTAAAGTCTGCGCTGCCGCTGGTTCAATGAATTTGTCCAAGACCGCTGGCGCTGTTAATCCGATTGTTAAGCATGTTAATGCTAATAATAGGCAAATTAAGCTCATACTTGCTGATTCTTTGATTTCTAAGCCTTCCTTTGGTTTCCCAAGCCAGATGACGTAAAACACGCGCATGTAAGCAATCAAGGCAATCACTGAACTAACAACAAGAACT
>CAZTOS010000014.1:0-36941 GCA_964615185.1 uncultured Thermococci archaeon | reverse complement strand
TGCTGTTTGATTTGAGACCAAAAAGCAGAAGAGAGGACATTTTTGATAGGGAGAAAGAGTTTAAAGAGCTTGAAGAGAGCATTAAAACATATCCTCTAACCCTACTTTTGGGAATAAGACGTGTAGGCAAGAGCTCAATCTTAAGAGCATATCTCAATGGGAAGCCTGGAATTATTATAGACTGCAGGGAGCTTTATGGGGAAAGAGGACATATAACCAGAGAGGACTTGATAAGAGAGCTCCAAGCCAGCGGATCTTTGCTCTCTAAAGCTTTTGCAAAATTTAAAATTAGCATTGATCTAAAGTTCCTAAAGCTTGAGCCAAGAGAGACCTCATTGCGGGAGATTTTTAGGGAATTAAACGAAGTGGGAGAAAAAACCGGAGAGTTCATTTTGGCTTTTGATGAAGCACAATATTTAAGGTTTTATGGTTCCAGAGGTGGAAAGGATTTGCTTGCACTCTTCGCTTACGCCTACGATAGCCTCTCCAACTTAAAGATTATTCTGACAGGTTCAGAGGTGGGCTTGCTCCATGATTTTTTAAACATTGGGAACTATGAAAGTCCCTTGTATGGGAGAGTGGCAGGAGAAGTTTATGTGAAGCCTTTTGATAAGGATACCTCCATTAAGTTTCTAAAAAAGGGTTTTGATGAAGTCGGCATTAACATTCCAAGGGACGAGCTTGAGAGAGTCGTTAGGATCCTTGACGGCATACCGGGATGGCTTGTGACGTTTGGAGTTGAATACACCAAGGAGGGGAATTTTGAGAGAGCTATAACGAGAACCCTTGAAATTGCTAAGGGATTGATATTTGGAGAGCTGAAAGAACTGGAGCGCAGAAGTCCAAGGTATATGATTATTCTCCAAGCTGTAGCACTTGGCTACAACAGATGGAGCCTTATAAGAGATTATTTGGCCATTAAAGGGTATAAAACACCAGAACCAAGGCTTCTCGAGCTTTTGAAGAATCTGAAAAAGATGGGCTGGATTGAAGAAAAAGATGAAACGTACTATCTCACTGATCCTGTTGTATCAATAATTCTCAAAGGTCAAAAGGTTAATTCATGATATCTCCCAAGTCGAATGCCAGATCAAACTTCTCCTTTCCTTCTATACTTCTTGCTATAACACCATACCTGAACTCTCCATTGAAGCGAACGTTCTTTGCTTTCTCTTTCAGTAAGGATAAAATCCTTCTCGCATCTTTCTCGCTCAAGTCCTTCCATTTCACCTCGATGAGATATGCTGTATCCTCATTAACGGCAATTATATCTATCTCCTCCCCCCTCCACCACCATCTTCCAATCTGGGAGAACTCAAAGGGCTTCTTTAGGATTAAAAACTCCCGTGCAAGCTCTTCAAATCTAACCGAAAACACCTTGTAAGCGTTTTCAAGCGTTGCAGTCCCAAGGCTTATCCTGTCCATCTGGGGATAAACGAGTGTGAACCATGTTAGAAGCATTGGATCGCTTATCCGGTATAAGCTAACTTTTCTGTCCCCGAAAAGTGGTTTCTCCCTCTTCACAAGGCCAAGCCTTAGAAGGTTTTCCAAGTATGGATAAGCGCTTCTTGCTGGCAGTCCAAGAAAGTTTGCTATTTCTTCAAGGCGTGTGTTACCTTCAGCAATTGCCCTGAGAATTGAGAAATAAGTTCTGAGCTCCCTCAGCTCCTCTCCGAGGATTACGTAGGGTTCATCATAGAAGAATCCGTAGTCGTTCAGGAATTCATCATACAAAAATTTCTCAGCCGAAGAATATTCCCTTGCTATTTTCAGATAGTGGGGAATTCCACCAACGAGCATGTAAGCTTGAATTCCATACTCTGGATCACCGAAGAACCTGAGTGAGCTGAGATAATCCATGGGTTTCAGGTGCATGCTCCTCGTTCTTCTACCATAGAGCGGTGAAGCGTAGCTTAAGATGTCATCCCACATCATCCCCAACAAGGAGCCTGAGAGAATAAGCATAACGCTCTTTCTGCTTAGCTCATGATCCCAGACCCTCTGAAGGTCACTCAGAATCTTTCTGTCGCTCTTTATGGCATAGGTGAACTCATCAAAAACTATGAGGGTCTCAGCTTCGACTTTGGAAGCAAGGTATCTGAACAAGTCATACCAGTTGTCCGTCTCGACTTTGAGAATAAGCTCATCGTCGAAGAACCTTGATAGCTCCTTCTTAAACTCCCTCATCTGAGCTTCTTTAATAGCTTCAGGAAACGTGAAGAAGAACACTTTCTTTTCCTTTGAGAATTCCCGAATTAAGCGCGTTTTTCCAACTCTCCTTCTCCCGTAGAGAACCACGAAAGAAGGTTTCCTTTTCCACTCCCTTTCAAGGATTTTCAGTTCTTTCTCGCGGTCTATAAATTCCATGTAATTCACCATTTAGTATAAGCACGATTATATATAAATACGTTTCGATAAAATCCCATAACTTATGCCCCCGTAAGTTACTTACGGTATCAGCTTTGTGTAATAACGTCAGTTTATTGGCGTCCTCTCAACCTCAATTCTATCCCAGGTCGGATACTCCTCCACGATATAAAACCTAACATTCCCCTCTATTGCATCAGCCAATTCAAGGGCAACTTCAATTGGCATTTCAATTCTTTTCTTTTTCCTGTTTAAGTAAAGCCACTCCTCTGGAATTTTAGCATCTTCAACTAAAAGGTTGTAGAGCTCGTCCAAATCTTCATATTCCGCTATTGCAAACTTCAGAGTTCCATCCTCAGTTATCTCCATGTAAGGTTTTGCAACGTTCTTCGCCATTCTCCTCAATCTATTTTTCAGCTGCACTGCATCTTTCAGCTTTGCAGTGCAGAGATGATAGCTAAGTGAGGTATTCTCTTCTCCCCATCTGAGAATTTCAAGCCCAAGCTCTAAGCTCCCTTTAATTGCCGAACTCTCATCGCTTATTGGCTGGTATCCTCTGCTGATGAGCGCTCTTAGATTCGTCTCGCTGAACTCAAGCTCATTTATGTTTAGAAATTTGGCTCCAAGCTTGTCTAAAAGTTCGGCAAACCACTTTATCTTCTCTCCCTGTCCCGGGACAGCTGGAACTTCTCCGCCAATACTCCAGCCAAAGTCGAAAGCATTTTTCATGTTCTCAATCTCAACTTTAAAAAGCTTCGAGTTCGGGTTGAATAAATCTGGGTGAAAGCGAATCTCATCTAAGCCAGCATCGTAAAGCTTCTCCAAATTCTCCTTTGTTGCCAAAGCCCCAGTGGTGTAGAGATGGATGTGAAACTTTTTGCCAAAATTCTCCTTTAAAACTTTGATGTATTTTACTGTTCTGTCCAGCCTCGCCAAAGGATCCCCACCCGTAACTCCAGCTCCTAAGGCTTCTTGAATCTTAGCTTCCTCAATTATGTCTTCAATTTTCTTTACTGGCCTCTCATTTGCATAAATCACATCCTCTCTGCGCCAAGGACTCAGAGGACAGTAGAAGCAGTCTCTTGGACATACACCCGTGGTAAAAAGCACTAACTTGGCTCCTTTAACACAGAGTTTGCATCCTTCGGGCAACTCACCAACGACATATGAGTAATACCCGCTCTCTCTCATTTTACCACCTTATGCAACATCAACCTGCTCATAGTGGGGCAAATCCTTCTTGTGCCTTATGAGCATTTTGTAGAAAAACTCCTTCATATCAGGGCTCATGTTGTCATCCATCAGCAAATCAGCCTTTCCTTTATATCCGCTTTTCTCTGCCTCTTGTATCAAATTGTTTATAACAGGTATGAGTTGCTGAATTAATGCCCTTACAAGTTCCGGATATGCATCCTCATCAATTTCCTCATCGCTTTCAAGACCGAGGTAAATTATGTACCCTTTCATCTGCAAAGCTAAGACAAATTCAGTCTCCGTTATCTCAACAAATGAGAAGTTGTAGCTCTTTGATTTAGTTCTCGCAATCATAACACCTTTGATTGAAAGGGTAACAATTTCATCGTCAATCTCAAAGATCAAATCTTTAGCCAAATCCCTCTGAACGATTGCATAGAGGTTTATCATTCCACCACCTCCACTATATCCCCTTCCCCGGGAGGTAGAATCGCCATTATATCCTCCTCTTTAACCTTATATCCCCATCTCTCAAGGATTTTCTTAATCTTCTTCACAAGCTCGCTCTTCTTCAAGTCTCCGGGTCTTATTACAATGTACCTCTTTGTGTGAGCTTTAAGGGCATTAACTGGACCGCACATTATCAAGTCTTCTCCCTTGTAGTTTATCATCCCAACTGCCAGCTTGAGAGGAATTCCGTGATACCAGTTTCTTTTTCCATAAACCATAAATGCACCTTTGCCAAGATACTCTCCGCTTGGAGCTTTCTTTGTAACTTGATTTGGGTATGCCCAGTAGGCATCTGCTGAATAAACGCCTTCGCTCCATGCTTTTGACATTGAAACAGCAAACTGACATGCCTCGAATATGGTTTTTTCACTCGCTTTCTGTCCGTCTTTGATTACAACGTGAGGCGCTCCATGAACATCAGCGTGACAGTACAAGTCATTTTCGTCCATGTGCTTTTTAACTACCATTTCATTGGTCGTTGCATCTTTCCCTCCTATGACGAGAAATCCTTCGCTGCTTATGAACCATCTAAACTTTTCAAACCACTTCTTCTTTCTTTTCTCGAGTTTTTTGACTTTGAGCTCCTTTTTCATTTCCTCTTCGATCAGCTTTTCAATTTCTTGAAGTTTCTTCTTGGTGTCTTCATAAGCCTTCTTTGCCCCTTCTAACTTGTGCTTGGCTTTTTTGGCTTTTTCATAATAAATCTCAGCATTTTCACCGAGGCTTTTATTGAGATACATCCTAATTTTCTTGCCATCAATTTCAATTGTGACAGCCTTTTCCTTGGGGTCTATTGACTTAACCATCAGGGCTATCTTATTTCCAGCTTTTTTGCCTTCTTCTATGCGTTTTTTGAATTCTTCCCAGCCGAGCTTTTCAACCGCTTTTGAAAACTCTCTTAAAAGATTATCAATGAAGGTGAAATTTGCATATATTAAATCGCCAAGCTCTTGGTTTTTCTTCATCTCGGCTTCAAAGCCTTTCATCTGCTCTTCTTGCCTTCTAAGTGTTGTTAATATCTGCCTCTTCTTCTCCTCTAAACGCTTAGTTCTCTCAATTTTTGCTTTTTCCACGGTTATCTTTCCAAAGTATTCATCCAAAGCTTCACTGAATGTTTCAAAGTATTTCTTCTCATAATTTTCATACCATTTAAGCTCAATTGGGACTACATCAATCATTGTCCCATCTTTATATATGATGTTTGGCTTCTTCGGAGCGTTGAAAACTTCTTTCATCTTTTCAAAAATCAGCTTAAGCTCTTCTTCGCTCAGCTCGTTTGCTTTCTTTTTCTTGTCAATTTCAGCTCTCAGAAGGATTTCTTCTGCATAAAGTCCTCCCATGTTCAGCTTTCTTGCAAGTGCCCTTACAATCTCAATGTCTTCGCTTTTAATTAATTCAAGGAATCTCTCCCAGCTCACTTCTACAGGGCTTTCCCTTGCTGGAGGAAGTTTATATTCATGCTTTGGCTTTATTGCTCTGTCCTTAAATTCTTCATACCTCAAAGCGCCAATGATGATGTTATTTTCATCAACCAGAACTATATTTCCTCTCCTAAAGAGCTCGGCTATGAGAGTATAGTTATCAATCCTAATCTTTACAATTCTGTCAAAGTCATGTTGCTCAATTTCATCAAAAAAGCCGCCGCTTAAGTGTTTGCGAAGAAGCATCGTGAAAGATGAAGGCATCTTTGGAGCTTCTTTTATGTAACTTGTCAAGTGAATTCTTTTGCCGGCCTCGATAATTAAATCTTTCCTCCCCTCACCCGCTTTATGGAGCTTGATCCTAATCTCGCTTCCGTCATGATAAATCTTATCAATTCTCGCGCCTTTGAGTGATTTCAATTCCTCAACTATGTATTTGATGTCAATACTGCTCATTTCTTCTTTCATTAGTCTCACCTAAGGAGGTTTATCTCGATAGTTTTTAAACTATATTACGGTTTAAGAGTTTCATTGTGTGTTCTTGTCTTAATTCATTGGAGTGCTTTGATGAGTCTTTAGGAGTTCTTTCACGTCATAGGTAGGTTGGGGTAATTTTGGAATCTATTTTGGGAAGTAGAATGTTATTTATACTATCAAAAGTATTAAAGAATCAAAAAACTTAAAAAGTATCGTAAATAACTATTAATTGGGGTGATGCTATGGCGAGGTATGCACTGTGGTATTTTAAGCCTCTTGACGGAAATTATGCAACTTTCAACACAAACATTCCAGTTTCTGAACTAAGAAGGCTTGGATTTGACTATGTAATATGTCTTCATGCCACCGGGAGGAATGGAGAATATGGTCAAATGCCTATGAGTGGATACTCTTATGAGGATGGGTACAATGACGGTAAGGCATTAGCTAACTGGCTGGAGGAAACTATAAACTCTGAGATTCAGTATTTGGTTGAAATCCCGGTACTCGTTAAAGATGATAAGGAACAGTGGGAGGTCTTTAAAAGCTCAGGATACACTATAAAGCCTCCCACAAGGAAACTAAACTACTGGATAGGTTGGATTGAAGGTGTTTATACTCACACTGGAAGTCTTCAAAAGGGGTTTTACTGGAACCTAGAATTCCCATGGCAGGTAATTAGAGGAATAATTAACGAAGGGGAAATAAGTACTGTATCTGATAAGATTTCCGATTTAGGTCAGCAATTTATATGGATTCCCTATGGCCATGAGGGAATAAATCTAGAGCATACTGACATAAAAACAATTGCCAAATATTTCACATATATTTTTGTTCAGCCAAATTATTACCAAGGAAAGACTGAGGATTTTGATGAGTGGAGTTACCTTTTTAATTCATTTAGACAGGGACATAATCTCAATAATGTCTTTATGGAAATGGAATGTGACAACGGAGTTCAGAGTGATGGATGTTTCAACAATAAAAGTCCTGAAGAGTGTATAAGACGTGCATGCGAGTATGTAAGATACGCTAAGAATTACCCACATAGAGCATATTACTATGGGGCAGACATCCAGAATCTGCAGATAATGAAACAGTGCTGTCCGGGGTATCTTATTTAAGACGAGAATGTGAGGGACATTTATGCCTTCTAGAGTTAAAGTGCTAGCAATCTTTTTGCTTTTCTTCTTTATGTTCTCAACTCCATTAGCCTTTACTGATAAGGACGGGGTTATGCTTGATATCAGGACGAAAGTCACCGTAGGTGCAGACGATGCTATAGTGGCCGTGCAGGTTATCAAATCTCGATTTCCAATTGCTCCAAAGTTTAACCTTTCCCTTCTGTTTCAAAAGTGTATGGGGGATTGCAACTATACAGAAGCCACCAGCTACCTTTTCTACCTCAATGCTTCAGGAGCATATCTCCTATATGAGGGGCAGCAAAAGAACATTCCTTCTGTGCTCTATAATAACAACACATGGTATATCAAGTTTAGTTTTGGAACCAGCTTTCCTGCCCTTAGAAGCTTCCTTAGAGCTTTAGGATGTAATATTAGTTTGAACAAGTTGGAAAGTACCTATCTCTCTTTTAACCGCTCTTGTATTAAACCTGTTTCTCAGTTACCTCGTTCTGCCTCTGCACATGGATTTACTGTAGAGGGGTTAAATATTGGAAACTCTTTCTTGATTAACTTCACTGTAAGTTATGTTGACCCAGCCTACGGTGCCAACTTTGCTATATATTCTTGGCGTATTCCATCAGAACTCGTGAATAAAGAGCTCGGATTGAACTTTACCTCGATTAGCGTGGCCACACCAAATCTCATTCACTGTGATAAAGGAGAGCTTCCCGGAGAAGAATACTGCTTTCCCACTGACCCAAAGGGAGTATACATTTATCCTGATAATCTTCAGATTATTTTGTTGCCTGAAAAGAGTGGCTGGAGATATGTAATCACACAAATGCGGATGAACGGAAAAAACTATACTATCCTCCTTAATATAACAAACTTCAAACAAGTGCCATCTTATCGTGTTCTTTGGTACAATCTTCAGAAAAACACAACAAAAACATTTCTTCTGTTGACCTTTTCTGACATTGTTCCATATGCTAAACTAGGACATAACGTTGAACCCTTTAATCCCCTGGTTTGTAGAGGGAATGTGTCTCTAATTCATGTTGCATCCTCCACTTCATCAAGAAAGACTTGGAAAGCGGGAAGTGGTTTGATGATAGTCATTGCTCTGATTCTTAGCATAATCCTTGGCATCCTTTTCAGGGTGTTCTCAAGAACGAAGTAGCGTAGCTAAATATCTGGTTGGGGGTTTATTGATGTTAAATATTACCAAGAGAGTATTTTGAGGGCATAATGCTTGGAATTTGACCCTAGTTCCCATCAAGACTAAAAATCGGTTTGGATGCTTATAGGATACTAAATGGTTGCTCATGTGTGAATGTTCAACTAACCACAATGCACAGCCAAAGACATGATGGGAACTATGGTTTGGAATTTGGTGTTTGTTTAATGACGTAGAATACTAGTTAAACTTCTTTAAGTATCAAGAAATCAAAAGACTTAAAAGCGTCATAGAATAACTATCAATTGAGGTGATAGTATGGTGTTAAGGATACCGGACAACAAACCTGTCTATGTGATAATAACTTTGGGAGTGCATGAAGGCCAAACTCCCTCCGACAGCCCAGAAGTTGTAAGGGCAAACTTGGAAGAATGGGGTGTTGATGGTGCATTTGTGGTCTACAATAGGGGATTCTCTAGGGCTTATGGATTCTGGAAACTGAAAGATGGCTCTCCTGGTTATTTCATGGAGATAAAAGACTCCAACTTGCTGGAGCATGGGATAGTGTTCAATGCTTTTGGAAATGAGTTCTATGGGGAAAATCCCCTGTTTGTATCCCCAGAGAAAACTATCCAACACCCGAATACCTTGATGGATGGATTGACCCCTACAAAATTAAAACCCAGGGTATAGATTTTAACCCAAGTTATAGAGCAATTATTGACAAGCTAGTAGATTATGTAGACTCAAACACTTTAGTCTTGTTTGACCTAATTAGATATCCAAACAGACCAAGTGGAGAAAAAGAGGATAACTATACTGCATTTTGTCCCAACTGTTATTACCAGACGTGGGCAAACCATATAACGAATGTAACTGAAGCTACTGGAGTACTGAGAGCATACATGACTAATAATCTTCCGTTGTACTCTGGAAGTTTTCTTGGAGTATTACATACTCCAAGGGATCATGTAGATTACGGTTGCATGAAGGCTTGGAATCTTGGACAGGCTTACGATGACAATAAGGGTCTAACAAGATATTTAGATGCAGGCGTTGCAATGTTGATGTACTACGCTCCAAATGAGATGTATGTAAAGTGGATGAGGGATTTAGCCAAGAATGGTGACTCAGCTTCTGGATATTCAACCTCAGGTACAAGTAAAAGATTGTATTTTTTTAATGACTGTTGAAGAGCCACACTACTGGACGTCAGACTTACAAGAGGTTATAGATGAAGCGCTCCAATGGTTTGATGGGATAATACTCTATAATTATAGGAGCTTGGCAATGAGAGGAGGTATTGAAAGGATATGACAAGAAAATTAGTTCTATGGTTTTTCGTATTCTTTTTAATTCTACCCCTCCCCGCAAATGCCCAAAGCCCAATAAAAGAGTACCAAGAAAAGGTTTTGGAAGTAGAGAATGGAGCAGCTAATGGATATTTTCCTGACTACAGTATGTTCCCGAGTTTTATATACACTTGCCACTCTTATCGGGGAATTTTCCCTCTGGAGATTTACTATCTTTACATTGAGACTATCTCACTCGTTAGAAGTGGATATAACGAAAGTAGGCTTGAGAAATTAAGGGAAACGATAAAAAGCCTGCAAGAAAGAGATGGTTCTTTTCCAGCAGTTCCGCTCCAAGAAACAATTTATTACCCTTGGAGTACTGATGGAATGACCTTCGAGTATTGTGAATCTTCCAAAGCAGGTTCAACGGCTTTGGCTCTCTTAGCTCTTCTCGATGCAGGGGAGGATCCAAATTCTGAAGTAATCCAAAAAGGAGTTGAATATCTCTTAAAGACTGTGACAAGACAACCTTACCACCCTGATGAAAATGTTAGTAAGTTTGTCCCAGGGTGTTATGGTGAAAACTGGACTAACATCCCATGCAAGTCTGCTTTTCCGAGCAATGTAACTCAAGGAGCTTATTGGACAACAAGAGTTTGCAGAATGGATAGAGGGGGCTTTAGTGTATGTATTGAAGTTCCCGGGGTTGTGACAACGGCCTATGCAACAGCGCTTCTCCACAAGCTCGGTTATGATGTAGAGGATGAATTAAAATTTCTACAAGAGTATCTTACTCTCGACAACTTAATAAATCGACCCTTAAGTTTCTGTTGTATCGAATTTGCAAACATCTCAACAAAAGATCTAGAACCAAGTGAACTAAAGATCTACTCTCACAGAAGACCTCCAAAATGGTGGTGGAGGGAAGATTTGGCCTTTCCTGTGAATGATTTTGACTATCGGGATCCTTATGAGAGCCTAGCTTTGCCGTTGCTCTACTTGAGAGAGGAAGGTTTAATTCCTGGAAATAATGCAACGAGAACAATACTCGAAGCTCTAAAAGAAAGTCAAAAAGTTCCAGGAAAACATGTCTATCTTGAAGTATCTGGGTACAAATATAAGGGAGCTTCAAACTTTACCGTGAGTATAATTCCAATTGCATCGCTAAACGGCACTTTGAAGAGTGATTATCAAGGAGAGTTTTATGTATACTACGGATTTAGATTTCCAAATGAGAGCATTAACGTTGAGCTTAACTTTCCAAACACTCAAGCTGGAGGTGTTTTAACAATCAAAGTTGACGCTTTAGATCATCTGTTTATGATATATCCAAACTCTAAGTGTAATAAGGGTTATACTAATAAGGAATGCCCCATGCATGCTTTCTCCCCCTCGATTCTCGATTATTCATGGAGCAGTGACGTCTATTCAACGGCAGTAGCTTTAATATGGCTTTATGCTTTCAATGAAACCACTTATGAAGGCTTTCAAAAGGCGATTGAGTACTTAGAAACTAAAGGTCTCGAGGATGGCTCAAGAAGCTTTGATGGCTATGCCTATGCTTTAATTGCTTTGAGCTTGTATAGTGGAGACTGGGAGAAGAACAAGCCAGAGGTCAATGTCATTGTCTCTAATGAGGGAGAGAATATTAAATACCCAGCTTACATTATTGTGCTGATTGTGATGCTCCTAGTAATCGGAATTTATATATGGAGGAGAAATCATAAATATAAAAATGTAAAAACCAATGCCTAGGATGGTGAAAATGAGAAAAAAGCCCCTCATTTTATGCTTTTTTATGCTCTCCTTTACTCACTTAGCTTATTCTTTGACCATTAACAATGCTCTAATAGGAAACCCAACAATCTTTAACATTACAAATTCATCAACTCAGCTTTTAGTGGTTTATTTTCCTTCAGAGAGTAGATTTGAACTGCTGAACCGAACAGCATTTCCATGTAAAACGAACGTTTGCTCCAACTTTATTATGATCCCGATTCACTGCTCTCCTCAGGGATGTCTCTTTTATGGATGTGAAGGGTGCGATAGACCCTTACCTGATAGGGTGTATGATCACTATGGTCACCTTTATCCTAATGGAGAATTTAAGGAACTGCTCAGCTTTCGGAATGATGGAGCGGTGAGTATTTTCTGGAATCGAGATTACTATCTTATGCTCCATCCCTTCTACTGCTTCTCTATGTGGTGCAATTTGGAGCATTTTGATTCCCTTCTCTGGCTGTCCACTATCAAAAATGGGCAAATAGTGGTGAAGAAGTTCGGATATTTAACAGGAGATTTCAGAAATGCATCTTTACCTTTGCTCGCTCAAAAAGGCTATCTGTATTTTGTTCGCAATCTTAAGAATGGTGCTTTAGCGATTTTTAATCAAAACTTTACCGAGGCTGTAATCCTCATAGATGCTATTCCCATGCTAAAAATAACGTCGCAATTTCCTCTTAACAATTCTCAGCTAATTTATGACTCCGAAAGAGTTTACCTGCTCCATAACAAAATCCTTTATACGGTGAAACCTTCGAAGGGCGATTATCACTTTCCAGAAGATTTCAGAAAGGTTGCAAGCTTTTCGGACAACTTTATCCCCATAGGAGCATATAAGGGAAGGCTCTTTTTGGTGAGTAACAATGGGACATATCTTTATGATGTGGAAAATGCAAGCCTTAGAATTGTTGTGAATTCTAAGGCTCAAATGTCTGAGTTTCACAATGGCAAAGCTTTGCTTTTTGCTAATGGCATGCTCTATGAGGTCTCAAATAACATTGTTCAAGTTGGGAAAATAAATCTCAAAAACTTCAACGCATCTGAATTTCACAGACTCTTTTACATAACACTTGACTGCCGTAAAGAACACTTTGAGGAAGGCACCAATGTTTTCTGGAGTCCTAAGGGCTGGTTGATTTATAACGGCTCTTCACTCTACCTCTTTAACGAAACTCTTAGAAAAGTTCTGGATGATGCTTCTGGGATAAGATGGATTGGATGGAGTGGAGGAGGGTTTATTTTGGCTGGTAATGAGGCTGTCTTAGAATTTGATGGACAAAGAATTGAAAACCTAACTCCAAAGCTTAGGGAATTTCTGGGAATTAATGAGACAGGCTCAACGGCATCAAGCCCAACACAAGCTTCGAACTTCAGAGATAGTGCCGTTTTAATCCTGATTGTTGTGCTGTTCATCCTAATGGGGGCTTATCTCATTAAAAAGAAAGGATGAAAATTAGGTGAAAATTATTTCACCACTATAAACCATTTCTAAACTATAAAAACGTCTCCATTCCGAAATTGTTAAATACTCAAAAGTTAATAAAGTTCTACAGAATTACAGCGAGGAGGTGGTATTTTATGACTAAAGGATATTTTACGTTCGTATTACACACTCACATCCCTTATGTGAGAAAGCACGGCAAATGGCCATTTGGTGAAGAGTGGATATTCGAGGCAATAGCAGAGAGTTACATTCCTCTTTTAATGGAGTTTGAACGCTTAAAAAAGAAAGGTGTTAAGTTTCAGCTGGTCATAGGAGTAACACCAATTTTAGCAGAGCAGCTTGCAGATGAATACATAAAGACTGAGTTTGAGAAATATATGGAGAGAAAGCTCAACGCTATGCGTGAGGATTTGGAGAAGTTTGAAGATGCTGAGTTGAAGAAAGCTGTTGAATACATGCTCAATTATTTTGAAAAAGTCTTTGAGTACTGGAAGAGCATCAATGGTGACATAATCGGAAAATTCAGGCAGTTCCAAGATGAAGGGTACATTGAAATCATAACTTCGGCAGCAACTCACGGCTATCTGCCTCTCTTGGGGAGAGATGAAGCAATTGAAGGGCAGCTCGTAAATGGGATATTAACCTATGAGAAGCACTTTGGAAGGAAACCAAATGGCATATGGCTCCCAGAATGTGCTTATCGGCCTGAAGGCTTTTGGCAGAGTCCAAGCAGCGGGGAAATTTTATGGAGAAAAGGCATAGAGAAGTTCTTGGAGAAGTACAACCTTAAGTTCTTCTTCGTTGAAAGTCATCTCATTGATGAAGGGCCCGCGAGCTTTGGTTATGGAAAAATCCTTCCAGCCAAGACTCCGAAATCAACGCTGAGGCCATACTTCATAAAGGGCACAAACATAGCGGTCTTTGCAAGGAACAGAGAGACTGGACTACAAGTTTGGAGTGCTGATATTGGATATCCCGGTGATTTCTGGTATAGAGAGTTCCACAAGAAAGCTGAGAAGAGTGGAGGACAGTATTGGCGTGTTACTGGAAAGCACATTGATTTAGGGGATAAAGAGCCCTATGTCCCAGAAAAAGCTTTGGAAAGAGTTGAGGATCATGCAAAGCACTTTGTTGGTTTAGTGAAAAGATTACTTGGGGATTATGAGAAAGAGACGGGAGAAAAGGGCATAATAGTTGCTCCTTATGACACCGAGCTCTTTGGTCACTGGTGGTTTGAGGGTGTCAAGTGGCTTGGGCGTGTATTGGAGTTAATGAGCGAAGAGGAAATAGAGACAACCACGATTTCAAGATTCCTTGAGAATTATAAAGGGGAGAGGTATGAGATAGAACTCCCAGAAGGTTCATGGGGGATGTATGGAACTCATTACACATGGTGGAATCCTGAAGTTGAGTGGATGTGGGAACACATACACAGAGCTGAGGACAGAATGGTTGCTTTAGCGAGTAAATACCTCCATGAAGACGAGTTTGGGGATAGAGTTTTGGAACAGCTTGGAAGGGAGCTTTTGCTGGTTGAGAGCAGTGATTGGCCTTTTTTAATTACAACAGGTCAAGCTAAGGAGTATGGAAAGAGACGCCTTTTGGAGCATGCAAATGCTTTCCACCGCTTGGCAAATGCTTTAGAAGAGTACTTTAGAAGTAATGAATTCAAGGAGGTTAAATTCTTAGAGGAGATTGAGGAGAAGGACAACCCCTTCCACCCCATAAATATAGAGGTTTACGTGAGTGAAGAACCGCCTACCCTCCCTGAATATGTGAAGCCCCCAGAGGTTCCAGAAGAAGCTGCTGAAGAAAAGATTAAAGTTGCCAATGAGGTTGTTTATTCATACACGGTAGTACAGAGAGCTTATGAAATCGAAGCTGAAAAAATAAAAAGGAAAAAGACTCCCAAAGAGCCTCCTAAACTAAAGAAAAGAAAAAGTAAGAAAAGGAGAAGAAAAACTCAAAGCGAACTTTTAAAAATAAAGGGAATAGGCCCAAAAACTCTTAAGAAACTTGAAAAAGCTGGGATAAGAACGCTCAACGATCTAAAGAGTGCTGATTTAGAGGATCTTGCAAAGAAGACAAAGATTTCAGTTAAAAGATTGAAAAAATTTGTGAGCCAGATCTCTTGACTCTCTCATTTTTGTCTTTAAATACAACTGAAAAATTAGAAACTTTTATCTTTCTCTAAATCGAAATATAAACGGTGATATTATGAAAAAGGTTGAAGCCATTATTAGGGAAGAAGATTTTGAAAAAGTTAAGAGTGCTCTTAAGCAGCTTGGCATTGTTCCATTAACTGTGTACCCTGTTAAAGGTAGAGGTGTTCAAGGAGGAGTTCCCCCTTATGATTTGCTACCAAAACTCAAGATTGAGATTGTGGTTAAAGATGAGGATGTTGAGAAGGTTATTGACGCAATAAGTAGAAATGCAAGAAGGGGAATCCCGGGAGATGGGAAGATATTTGTTCTCCCGGTCTATGATGTAATAAGAATAAGAACTGGAGAAAAAGGAAACGACGCATTATATTAAAGGAACGCATGTCTGTGCTTGTAGAGCTCATAGGCTGCATAGCTCAATAAGACAACTTCCAAAGCTCCGAGGACAATTGTTAATATAAGAAGTGCCCTAACAAAGGTTAATGATTTTGCCATGCTTTTAGCTATCTCTTGGAGCATCGCTGGATTGGTAATCATATGTATACTGTTCCCAATTGCCAAGATGCCAGTGATAATTGGCAGAGGAATGAGAATGAATGCTGACATCAGGGCAAGATATCTTCTCCTTTTAAGAGTCCAGAGGGAGAGAAGCACTGGAATTAAAAGAAAAAATGCTGCCATCTTAAAACTTGGCGATAGCACTCCACAAAGTATGAAAAAGAACACCATCCCGAGAGCATAAGCCCTGTATCCTTTAAGAACCTCTTTTATCCTGTCCGTGAAGTCATACTTCGCCATCCTTGAAAATTTAAGAATCTCATCAACGCTTTGCATGTAGGCTTTTTTTCCAACTTTTTCGATATTTTTGTCAATCGTAAAATTTTTCAATACCATTGCTCTTTTTAAAAAGAAATTCGCAAGTTCCTCGTTCTCGACTGTACTTTCATTACTCAGTTCCAAAAAATTCTTTTTGGCTTCTTTAATCTTTTTTGCGGCTTTTTCCTTCTCTTTAGGATTCAATAATTTTGAGCGTTCTATTCTTTCCTCCACAATTTCCAAAATTTCAGCTATCTCTTTAAAAATCTCAGTACTCCTCACCTGATTCCACCTGCTGGAATCTTCTGTTAATTTCATCCTTCTTCCAGATGAATATAAAGAGCATGGCCATGCTTAAAAATGATATACCCACTAACATGGGAATAACGAAGGACTCTCTTTTCAGAATGTAGACAAAGAATGCACTTACATTAAAGAGCAAAACTCCAATAAGGGCAAAAATTTTTGCTAAAATCTCAGCTCCACTCATTTCTACCACCAACAAAAATAAAGTAAAAAGTCAAGAAAGCCTCTTACGCATCGCTATCCTTAGGCAGTATGCAAATCCCCCGTATAGAACCACTGCTCCAAATATTAGCATTGCTATTGCACCACCACTAAGCATCTCAGCTCACCTCCTTCGTTACGTCGAGCTTCTCTTTAGTGTGCAGGAGGTAGGCCACTATCATTCCAAGCAATATGTAGCCGAACGCTATTCCCAAGGCTTTCCCTGGATATCCACCATAGCCCTCTGTTGCGAGCTTGTAGATGTCAAGGAGTAAGAGGATTGCAAGAATTGCCACTGTTAAATACTTGGCAAACACAGACCACCATGAGCCCGCTTTTATCTCTGAAACACTGTTCACAAATTCTCTAAACTTCTCGGCGCCAAACACCCATGTAACAGCTATTGTCTCAAGCAGTCCCACGAGTGCCAATGCATAATAGCTGATGAAGTGATCGACCATGTCGAGCCAGTACAGACCTGCTCCAGTGGTGTAAATTATTCCAATCAGGAAGGTTACCACAGCCACTATGCTCGTTGCTTTCATTCTGTTTAGCTTGTACCCGTCCATTAGAATTCCAACTGTGTTTTCCATGAGTGAAATTGAAGAGCTCAGTCCCGCTATCGTTAGCAGGAAGAAGAACAGTACTCCAATCAGAGCCTTTCCTGCTGGTAGCAGTGAGATGGCTTTTGGATACATGACGAATGCCAGTCCTATGCTTGCAGCAACTACTTCCTCAAAGGGCTTGTTTAGTGCATAGGCAACGTATCCAAGTGTTCCAAAGACTGCAAATCCTGCAAGGAATGAGAATCCACAGTTTCCTAAGGAAATGAGGAATGAATTGTTCACCACATCTTCACCCTTTCTAAGGTAGCTTCCATAGACTATCATTGTTCCCATTCCCAGACTGAGTGTGAAGAATATCTGTCCATAGGCATCAAGCCACACTTTGTGGTTTGCCAACTTTGAGAAGTCTGGCTTTAAGTACCAGTTGATCCCCTCAAGACCATGTGGGAGTGTGATGCCTCTTATCACAAGCAATAACACAATGATCCACATCAATGGAAGGAATATTTTACATGCCCTCTCTATTCCTCCTTTGACACCTCTTGAAACTATGAGCCAGTTTATGAAGACTATCACTAAGAACGATAGCAATATTGGCACCCTTATTCCACCAAGTATAAACGGACCATCGGTGAGACCGAGAACGTTGCCGAAGAAGTAAGCTCCTGGGTCTTCACCCCATGCCAGGGTGACCGACTTGAATATGTACAGGAACGCCCATGAGAGTATCACCATATAGTAGGAATTCAGTATCAGCGCTGCAACAGCTGTCCACCATCCAATCCACTCTGCCTTCTTACCAGCAACCTTTCCTAATGCAAAAGGCGCTGAAAATCTTGTCATGCTTCCAAGTCCTATTTCCAGTATCATTATTGGTATTCCTGCCGTTAGCAGAGCGAAGAAATATGGCACTAAGAAAGCGCCTCCACCATTAGAGTAGCACATATAGCTGAAACGCCATATGTTTCCAAGTCCAATTGCTGAGCCCATTGCTGCCAGTATAAAACCTACTCTACTTCCCCATTCCTCCCTTTCAGCCATTTCTTTCCACCTCTATACGAAGTTCAACCAAATTTAACGCCGATGGACAAATATATGCATTATATATAAACACAAAAGCCATATAAAAAACTTTCTCCTTCTTGATTTCGGCAAAAGACGATTTACTTGGACTTAAAAGTTAATGGAGTCTTTGTCATTTTTTCAATACTCTGAAGAAAAGTAAAAAGATTTTTGTCTCTTCGGTAAATTTCTAAGTTGTTGTTAGGTATTTGCTTAACCACTTGCACAAAAACTTTTAACATTTGGCCTATAATTTTTTACTGCCCGATGATTGGAACGAGAGTGAGCTGAGTAGTGATGACCGACTTCTCGCTGAGGGCACATACTTGTCATTTATCAAAAATTTCATGTGATTGAAATTTTAGAGCATTGATATTCTTTTATGTACACCAATGTATGTAAAATTAAAGTTCTGTGGACTCTTCTAAGCCGAAAAGTTTTGGAAATTTTCTTATTCTGGCTGAAATTTCCATATATAACCTTTTGTTTAGAAATAAGAGTTTTCCAAGCTTTTTCGGCGAAAGGTTTATATAGGTAATTGCCCAAAAGTGTATCGCCAATCATCTAAATTGGAGGGATGAACATGGTTGAACTAGACCCATTTGAGATGGCAATTAAGCAGTTGGAGAGAGCTGCTCAATATATAGACATAAGTGAAGAGGCTCTTGAGTTTTTAAAGAAACCACAAAGAATTCTTGAAGTTAGCATTCCAGTTGAGATGGATGACGGTTCCGTAAAAGTTTTCACTGGTTTTAGAGTTCAACACAACTGGGCTCTTGGTCCCACAAAGGGTGGTATTAGATGGCACCCTGAAGAAACCCTAAGCACCGTCAAGGCATTGGCTACCTGGATGACATGGAAATGTGCTACTTTAGGATTACCTTATGGTGGAGGTAAGGGTGGGGTCATCTGTAATCCAAAGGAAATGAGCGATAGAGAGAAAGAAAGACTTGCAAGAGGTTATATAAGGGCCGTCTATGACATCATAAGCCCATACACCGATATCCCTGCTCCAGACGTTTACACCAACCCACAGATCATGGCATGGATGATGGATGAATACGAAGCAATCTCAAGAAGAAAGGGCCCATCCTTTGGTGTCATCACAGGTAAGCCAGTTATAGTTGGTGGTTCTTTAGGAAGACGCACTGCTACTGCTCAAGGTGCTATATTCACCATAAGGGAAGCCGCCAAGGCCCTCGATATGGACCTCAAGGGCAAGACTATTGCCGTTCAGGGCTATGGTAACGCTGGTTACCACACTGCCAAGTTTGCCAAGGAGCAGCTCGGCATGAAAGTCGTCGCCGTCAGCGACAGCAAGGGCGGCATCTACAACCCAGATGGACTTGACCCGGACGAAGTCCTCAAGTGGAAGAGGGAACACGGCTCAGTTAAGGACTTCCCAAGCGCGACTAACATAACCAACAAAGAGCTCCTCGAGCTTGAGGTTGACGTCCTCGCTCCTGCTGCTATTGAGGGTGTCATCACCAAAGACAATGCCGACAAAGTGAAAGCAAAGATAGTCGCTGAGGTTGCAAACGGTCCAGTCACCCCTGAGGCAGATGAAATCCTTTACGAGAAGGGCATACTCCAGATCCCAGACTTCCTCTGTAACGCCGGTGGTGTTACAGTCAGCTACTTCGAGTGGGTACAAAACTTGATGGGCTACTACTGGACAGAAGAGGAAGTAAGGGAGAAGCTTGACAAGAAGATGACTGAGGCATTCTGGGGCGTTTACAACATCCACAAAGAGAAGAACATCCACATGAGAGACGCTGCCTACGTAAGGGCAGTTAGCAGAGTATATGAAGCCATGAAGTGGCGTGGATGGGTCAAGAAGTGATTTTCTCCTCTTTTCTTATTGTTCTTTTCTGCAATTGGCTTTATCTAAAGAATTGAAAATAGAAAGAAATTAAGCCTTTGCCCAGTACTCTTTCTCTTCTATCATTGCTTGAATCATTTCATCCTCATCTTTAAACATAGTCCTCCTTGATGGATTCTGCATGCCGTAGAACTCCATGAATGGACTTGGACGACGCTTGAATGGATAATAGAGGTAAATTGCCGCCAGTGTTCTGTATGCTTCAGCCATCTCACTTATAACTCCCGCGGAAATACCTTCAGCATAGTGATAAACCGCTATTGCTTTACTGACATCCACTAAGTTGAAATCCCTCTCTACAAGTTGCCTTCTCAGAATGTCAGTTGCATGTTCTATATCTTCCCTGTCAAGCTCCTCTATTTCCTCTCCATCAAAAATATTTTTGATTGTGATCTTCTTTATATCTGGATTCTTTTCGACTTGATTGTCGTATTCAGCAACAATCCACCAGTCATCTAAGGCACCAGGGTCAAGAACTGTAAAGTATTTGCTGAGCTTTTCGTAGAATCCTCTAACGCGGTGATAGTACTCTTCTTCATGCCCAGTCATTGGATAGCTCAGGTAAACAAGGGGCTTTTCTCTTTCATGGAATACTAAATCCAAAAACGTTTGATAGGGATGTCTTATTCCAAACTGGAGGACATAACGCACCTCTATGCCTTCTTTTTTCAGTTCGTGGATTAGGGTTTTAACATGGTTTATCGCATCTTCACGCCACATAACAAGAGTTGTCAGCTTTATATTATCTTTATCGTTTCCAAAACGTTCAAACCATTCTGGATCATTTACAGTTCTTCTTCTGACACTTAGGATATCATCAAGCATTATTATGACTCTGTCAGGCTTGAGTAGCTTTAAATTGCTCAGTGTGAACCCTAAAACGCTTCCACTTCCCCATCTGAAGAGAGAAGGCGTTGAAACAAGGTGGAATTTTTTTTCACTATCTTCTATGTTCCTTCTTATCTTCTCAAAAGCTTCATCTCTGATGTCATTCATTAAGTCTGGATGGCTTATTGCGAAGTCAAGAACATTTTTTCTTGTTATCTTGACCCCTCTTTCCTTGCCCACTTCTTTTAGGTACTCAAAAACGTGATAATAAGCATAGCTCTCATTTCTTGCAAACTTCAACGCTTCCTCAATGTATTCATCCCTTCCATTGAGTGGAGGTCCTGTTAGAAGAATTATCTCTTTCATTTTTGCTCACCCTTTCGATTTTATTCAGGGTTATTGAGATTTTCATCAAAACAGTTTATAAATCAACTCCCTAAATGCGAAAACTTTAAATAGTATTCAGAGTTAGGGGGTTTTGTAGAGTTCTATCTGTTCTATCATGGCTAAAGGGGTGTTGCACTTGAGTAAATTTAAAGGGACAACAACAGTAGGCATTGTTTGTAATGACGGGGTGGTGTTGGCAGCGGATATGAGGGCAACAATTAGTAACATGGTTATGGCAAAGAATGTTACAAAGATATTCCAGATAGATGAACATTTGGCATTGGCAGGTGCGGGCAATGTAGGAGACATATTGAGCCTTGTCAGAATGCTCAGGGCGGAGACCAAGCTTTATCGAGCAAGAGTTGGCAGAGAAATGAGTGTACGAGCTCTTGCAACATTAACCGCTAATATCCTTAATGGAACAAAATATCTCCCATATCTTGGCTGGTTCTTAATTGGAGGTTATGATGAAAAGCCGAGACTTTATTCTGTTGACATGGCTGGAGGAATGACTGAGGATAGATATGTATCGGCGGGTTCTGGTATGGAATTTGCCTATTCGATTTTGGAAAGTGAATATAAAGAGGACATGAGCGTTGATGAGGGTGTTAAATTAGCGGTTAAGGCTATAAATGTTGCTATTAAGAGGGATGTTTTCACGGGAGATGGAATAATGGTTGTCAAGGTTACCAAGGAAGGGTATAAGGAACTTAGCGAAGAAGAGGTTAACAAGATTCTTAAAAGGCTTTAACCTTGAGGTGAGTAAAGTGATAAAAAGAGAGAGCTTTGTGGAGGACATACTCAAAGAAATGAGAGAGATTATAAATCAAATGGTTCCAAGGGAAGCAAAGATAACGGATATCGAGTTTGAAGGGCCTGAACTTGTTATTTATGTTAAAAATCCCGAGGCAATAATGCAAGATGGTGATTTAATTAAAAACCTTGCCAAAGTTCTCAAAAAGAGGATTAGTGTCAGACCTGATCCGGATGTTCTTCTTCCTCCTGAAAGGGCTGAGAATTTAATTAAAGAAATTGTTCCAGCTGAAGCTGAAATCACAAACATAAGCTTTGACCCTTCTGTTGGTGAGGTTATTATTGAAGCTAAAAAGCCGGGATTGGTGATTGGAAAGAACGGTGAGACATTGAGAAAGATAACACAGAAGGTTCACTGGGCACCAAGGGTTGTTAGAACCCCACCTTTACAGTCTCAAACAATATATTCAATCAGGCAAATTCTACAAACGGAGAGCAAAGACAGGAGAAAGTTCCTTCGAAATGTCGGGAGAAACATCTACAGAAAGCCTGAACTTAAAAGTGAGTGGATTAGAATAACGGGTCTTGGAGGCTTTAGAGAAGTTGGTAGAAGTGCTATACTCCTGCAGACAAATGAAAGCTTCGTTCTGGTTGATTTTGGGATAAATGTTGCAGCATTAAACGATCCGAAAAAGGCATTCCCCCACTTTGATGCCCCCGAGTTTAGGTATGTTCTAAATGAGGGTTTGCTGGATGCCATAATCATTACCCATGCTCATTTGGATCACAGCGGACTGTTGCCATACCTCTTCCGCTACAACCTCTTCGATGGGCCCATTTATACAACACCTCCAACAAGGGACTTAATGGTTCTTCTTCAGAAGGACTTCATTGAAATACAGCAGAGTAACGGTGTAGAACCCCTTTATAAACCAAAGGACATAAAAGAGGTAGTAAAGCACACGATAACCCTCGATTATGGTGAGGTCAGGGATATATCCCCAGATATGAGGCTTACACTTCACAACGCTGGACACATCTTAGGTTCTGCCATAGTTCATCTGCACATAGGGAATGGACTTCACAACGTGGCAGTTACGGGAGACTTCAAGTTTATTCCAACAAGGCTGTTTGAACCTGCCAATGCAAGGTTTCCACGACTTGAGACCTTGGTGATGGAATCAACATATGGAGGTAGCAATGACTATCAGATGCCAAGAGAAGATGCAGAGAAAAAGCTCATTGAGGTTATCCACCAAACAATAAAAAGAAAAGGAAAGGTTCTCATTCCAGCAATGGCCGTTGGTAGAGCTCAGGAAATTATGATGGTTCTTGAGGAGTACGCAAGAGTTGGTGGTATTGAGGTCCCAATATATCTTGATGGCATGATCTGGGAAGCAACAGCAATTCACACTGCCTATCCGGAATATCTAAGTAAGCACTTGAGGGACCAGATATTCCATGAGGGATACAACCCGTTTCTAAATGAAATATTCAGGCCAGTTGCAAATTCTAAGGAAAGGCAAGACATAATTGACAGTGAAGAGCCTGCAATCATAATAGCATCTTCGGGCATGCTTGTTGGTGGGCCAAGTGTTGAGTACTTCAAACAACTGGCACCAGATCCAAGAAATTCAATAATCTTTGTTAGCTATCAGGCAGAAGGGACACTTGGAAGGCAAGTGCAAAGGGGTCTCAGAGAAATACCAACAATTGGGGAAGGTGGCAGGACAGAGGTGATAAGGGTAAACATGGAAGTACACACAATCGATGGATTCTCAGGTCATGCTGATAGGAGAGAACTGATAAGCTACGTTGCAAAGGTGAGACCAAGACCTGAAAGAGTAATCACAGTTCATGGTGAGCCTCAGAAGTGCCTTGATTTAGCCTCAAGTCTGCATAAAAGATTCAGCATCTCAACAAGGGCACCCAACAATTTGGATGCAATAAGATTAAAGTGATCTTTTTACTATCTATCTTTTGGTGATAGCATGAGATGTCCTAAATGTGGGAGAGAGTATTCCTCTTTTATCCCTCCACGATGCTCATGTGGGGAACTGCTTGAGATAACATATGACTACTCTAATGTTGATCCCAGAAAATGGAAAAAACGTGAGAAAGGAGTATGGAGGTATAAAGAACTTTTACCCGGAGTTAATGAGATAATAACCCTCAAAGAGGGTGGAACTCCCTTAGTGAGAGCTAAAATTGGTGAAAAGCTAAATCTCAACGTTTATATAAAAGATGAGACCCGAAATCCTACAGGCTCTTTTAGAGATAGGCTTGTAACTGTTGGAGTTTCTTATGGTCTTTCTTATGCTGATAATGGTTTTATAGTTGCAAGTGATGGAAATGCCGCCGCTTCTCTGGCTGCTTATGCTGCAAGAGCTAACAGAGAAGCTTTTGTTGTAGTCCCGAAGAGGGTTGATAAGGGGAAGCTCATTCAGATGATAGCTTTTGGTGCGAAGATAATTCGCTATGGAGACAGTGTTGATGAGTGCATAGATTATGCTAAGGAACTTGCAAAGCTCAACGGTTTGTATGATATAACCCCAGAAAACAACATAATTGGATTAGAGGGTCAGAAAACTGTAGCTTTTGAGCTTTGGGAAGAGATAAACCCAACGCATGTTATCATACCAACAGGAAGTGGGAGCAATCTCTACAGCATCTATAAAGGTTTTAGTGAGCTTTTGGAGATTGGAGCAATTGGTGAGTTACCAAAACTGATAGCCGTCCAAACGGATAAGTGTAACCCAATAGCAAGTGAAATCCTGGGAATAAACTCAAAAAAAGAGTTTACAAAAGCTTTGGGGCTTTATGTCAAAGATCCAGTAAACAGAGAGAGAGCAGTTAAAGCTGTGAAAGAAAGTGATGGCACTGCTGTTATAGTGGAGGAGGAGCAACTTGATCTTGGGGAGAAACTGTTGGCAAAGGAGGGTGTCTTTGCAGAATATGCATCAGCTGTTGTAATACCCGCTCTCCTCAGGCTTAATGAGGATGGATATTTTGAAAAGGATGACAGAATTGTTTTAATAGTCACAGGGTCTGGACTCAAGAGCTATTACATAGATGAGCGAGAAAAGTTTTCCATTGGAGGAACCAAGCTTAAAATTCTCAAATTGCTGAAAGAAAATCCTATGTATGGATATGAGATATGGGAGAACTTGGAAAAACCAATGAAGTATCAGGCTGTTTACCAGCACATTAGGGAGCTTGAAAGCTTGGGATTGATAAAGGAGGCATATAAGAGGGGGAGAAGAATTTACTACAAATTGACTGAGAAGGGGGAGCGGTTGTTGGAGAACTTCGAAGAATAGAAAGAATTTTATTTGATTAAGTTTAAATTTTTATGGAGGTGGTCATGGAGAACTCTCTGATGTTAATACTCCTTGTGTACCTAATTTCAACGATTCCATTTACTTATGAGCTGTGGGAAGTGCCAACAATTGAACCATTGTGGAGTGTTAATGTTTCGGGACATGTACGTTCAATTGATATCATTGATGATTACGTTGCTGTTTATTCAAAAGACAATCACACAGCTTTTATAACCTTATTTAATCCCCAAGGGGATCGGCTTTGGAGTCACACAT
Source organism: uncultured Thermococci archaeon (assembly GCA_964615185.1). Classification (GTDB taxonomy): domain Archaea; phylum Methanobacteriota_B; class Thermococci; order Thermococcales; family Thermococcaceae; genus Thermococcus_B. Next base: position 11,591 of record CAZTOS010000014.1, on the reverse strand, counting down.
TTGATAACATTTCTTGGGGAGATTTGGCAATTTTTAATGATAAGATAGTATTTGCTGGGGATAGCGTCTTCTTGCTCCTCTCAAGACAGGGGAATACAGTATTGAAGCTTCCGTTTAATGAGAGCGTGTATAGGATTGATGTTCAAGGGGATAGAATTTTAGTATTCACATCCACAGCAGTTTACGTCTTTAATGGCACTGATTTTGAAAAGATAATACACACTAATATAACTCCAAGATTTGTAGACTTCAAAAGGGACATTATAGTAGCCTGTAACTTTTATGGAAGTAAAGTAGTGGTATTTGATTTTTCAGGCAAGCTACTTTGGGAAAATCATGTTAAAGGACACATAACAGATATTGATTACAAAGATGGAGTAATCGCGCTATGTGAAAGGTGGGCAATTGACAAAGGCAGTTATATGGAGTTGCATGGACATGTTAAACTTTATGACTACAAAGGACGTCAAATCTGGAATCGCAAGTCAGATGAAGCTTGGAGTGTTTCCCTTGGTAATGATTTTGTTGCCGTTGGCTCGTCGAATGTTGAGCTTTATTCTATTCCAGGTGAGCTAAAATGGAAAGAGGGATTTGGGGTAACAGAGTTTAGTGTTGAGGTTAAAGACGGTTTAATTGCTGGCTTTATAACCGGTAAATGGCTCGAAATGGGTGGAGTTTTTGTTTTTAATAAATGGGGAAAGCCTTTATTTGCGTACACGACGGATAGAATTGTTTTCTGCCTACTATTTCGACGGAAAAAGGGTGATATTTGGTGATGGTAGAGGTAGAGTTTATTACCTGGAAGTTAAAGATTTGTCATCTCCCCTCTGGTATTTGAGGCTTTACTGGAGAGATATTCTGTTTTTGACATCAATTTATCTTGTTGGCTTAAAAGGAGGAAAATCCAAATTCATTGTCCTCATTATGGGTGTAGGTATTTTAATTGTACTTCTCTTCAAATTCTTATTTGGATTTTGAAAAGTTGAACAAACAGAAAGAATTTTAAAGATCTTTGGATACTAAAGCCTTTAGGTGGGAAGCGTGAGAGTTGAGAACAAAATGTCACTTGTAATCTATGCAATGGGAGCCTTGGGTGGAGTAATCAGTGGCGTACTTTCTGCTAACGCTAATCTTGGCTATGTTGCTGGCCTGCTTTTGTACATCCTGACTCCTAAGGTGATTAAAGCCACTATTAAAGATCTGCCTGGAGAGCTGCAAGACGACAATGTTCTCCTTAAAAAATCATTTTGGGGTTTCCTGTTGTTCTGGTTCTACTTCACAATACTTGTATATAACATAGTAGTTCCACAGCAGCCAGTCTTCTACTCAAATCAGAGCTTATTGTATAACGCAACACAGGGATGAATTATGAACACCGAGGAAATGAAAAAGCTGGTCGCAAAGGAAGCTTTGAAGTATATTGAGGATGATATGATAGTTGGATTAGGTACTGGTTCCACGACTGCTTACTTTATCAAAATGCTGGGCAAAATGATCATGAACGAGGAGCTTTTTGATGTTTATGGACTGCCAACCTCTTATCAGGCAAGAATTTTAGCTTTAGAAAGTGGGGTTCCAGTTGTTGGTTTGGATGAGGTTGATGCAATTGATATAGCCGTTGACGGAGCGGATGAGGTTGATCCTTATTTAAATTTGATTAAAGGCAGAGGAGCAGCTTTAACCATGGAGAAAATTATCGAATATAGAGCTGGAACTTTTCTCGTTCTCGTTGATGAGTCTAAACTTGTAGAATATCTTGGCCAAAAAATGCCTGTTCCGATTGAGGTAATTCCAGCGGCTTGGAGGGTTATAAAGGAAGAACTTGAAGTTTTCAATGCTACAGCTGAGCTCAGGAGGGGCGTTAAGAAAGACGGCCCTGTGATTACGGACAACGGGAACTTCATACTTGATGCTAAGTTTGAAAGGATTGATGATCCCCTCGATTTAGAGATTGAACTCAACAACATTCCCGGCGTTGTGGAGAATGGAATTTTTGCGGATATAGCTGATATTGTCTTAGTTGGAACAAGAGAGGGAATTAAGAAATTAGAGCGCTAAAAGAGAAAATTAAATCACAAAAAGAATTTATCGCCGCTCTTGTTCTCTAATCCTGGATGAATATCAAACCTAACGACACCTACTGGCACTTTGCCTCCTACAGCTTCAGCGACTTTTGCAACCCCAACATGTCCAAATCCGCCGCAAAGTTCAATTGCGACGATGCCCTCTTTTACAAGTTCTTTTGCCACTTCACAAGCTTCCTTATAATTTTTAACTCCAACTACGTGGAGTTCTACAATCGGCGTTGCAACTACAGCTCTGTGCTTTTTGGGGTCTGCCTCAGGGGCTACAAATATAAAAGCCGCTTTCAGCACCATTTTCCTCACCATAAAAATTAAATACGGGCGTCAAAGGATTTCTTTGACGGCTTTTTCGATCTTTTCGGCACTTGGGATCCACTCTTTTTCTAAGGCTGGGCTGAATGGAATTGGGGTTGCTGGTGGGGTTACCAGTTTAACAGGAGCCTTTAAATACTCAAACGCTTTACTTGCGGCTATTGCCGCTATATCTGTTGCGAAGCTACATCTTGGATACCCCTCATCTACAACAACGAGTCTTCCGGTCTTCTTTATGGAATTGACTATTGTGTCAACATCTAAGGGAACTAAAGTTCTTGGGTCAACTACTTCAACGCTTATTCCTTCTTCCTCAAGCTTATTTGCGGCCTCTAATGCTTTGTGAACCATTGCCGCTGTTGCAACAATTGTAGCATCTTTTCCTTCCTTCTTGATGTCAGCTTCCCCCAGTGGAATTGAGTATGCTTCTTCAGGAACTGGGCCTTTGATTCCATAAAGACCTTTATGTTCTATAAAGACCACGGGGTCGTCGTCTTCAATTGAGGCAATTAGCAAGCCTTTTGCATCATAGGGTGTAGAGGGCATGACCACTTTTAATCCAGGGACATGCACAAACAAGGCGTGAAGTGACTGTGAGTGTTGTGCTGCTGCTGAGAAGCCTGCTCCACATGTTGTTCTTAGAACCATTGGGATTTTTGCTTTTCCACCGAACATATACCTCATTTTTGCCGCTTGGTTGAATATCTGATCGAAAGTAACTCCGAGGAAGTCTATGAACATGAGTTCTACCACTGGTCTTAGAAGACCTGTAGCGGCGGCTCCTATAGCGGCTCCAATAAAACCAGACTCGCTTATTGGTGTGTCCCTTACTCTTTCAGGGCCATACTTCTCATAAAGCCCTGCAGTTGCCCCGAAAATCCCTCCGTATCTTCCTACATCCTCACCCATAATTATTACTTTTTCATCTTTTGACATCTCGTAGTCCAATGCTTCATTTATGGCTTGAGCGAAAGTTATTTCTCTCACCATTGCCATACTAACACCCCCTTAGTTGGGGTAGAAAACACGTCTTCCGTTAAATCCTCCTTTGTAGGCCATGGGCTTTCCTCTGCAAATTTCACGGCCTCTTCAATTTCTTTTCTTGCCTTTTCCCAGACCTTCTCAAGTTCTTCTTTTGTAAAGATTCCCTTTTCTAAGAGAACTTTCTCAAAAATCTTTATTGGATCCTTGTTTTCTTTCCACCACTCAACCTCTTCCTTGGATCTGTAAACTTGCGGATCTCCTTCAAAATGTCCTCTAAACCTGTAGGTCTTTACCTCTATCAGCGTCGGACCCTCTCCTCTCCTTGCCCTTTCGATGGCCTCTTTTGCAACTTCATAAACTGCTAAGACATCCTGACCATCAACGGCAACTCCGGGAATTCCATATGCCTTTGCCCTTTCAGCAATGTCTTTGACATTTGTGTGCTCTTTTGCTGGAAGAGATATCTGATATTGGTTGTTTTCACAAACAAAAACAACTGGAAGCTTCCATATTGATGCCAAGTTCAAAGACTCATGAAAAGTCCCCTGATTAGCTGCACCATCGCCAAAGAATGCAACTGCCACCCTCTCAAGGCCATTTAGTTTTATTCCCAATGCCGCTCCTACTGCATGAGGAATTCCGCCACCAACGATGCCATTTGCTCCTAATTCCCCCACATCCAGATCGGCAATGTGCATTGAGCCACCTTTGCCCTTACAACTCCCCGTCTTTTTGCCAAAAAGCTCAGCCATTGAAGCTTTAATGTCTCCTCCCTTCGCTATATAGTGCCCATGTCCTCTGTGGGTGCTTGTAATAAAATCATCCTTTCTTAAATGAGCTATAACTCCTGCTGCAATGGCTTCTTCTCCAATGTATAGGTGTACAAAGCCTGGAACTTTTCCCTGAGCAAAGAGTTCTGCCACCCTTTCCTCATGAACCCTTATCCTTACCATAGTCTCATACATCCACAAGAGAGTCTCTTTTGGAATTTCTTCTACTGGCATTTCCTTCCCTCCACTAAGTTTAGATTACACCCAAGAATAGATTTAACCAATGTCATTATTTGCAAAATTTGTATATACGTTTTTCGCAAGAGTTATATACAAATTATGGGCTAATATCCTAACGAAGTTGTTATTTTTGGGTGATAACTATGAAAAAAGTAAATGTGATCATGCCAAAATTTGGTTTGACAATGACGAAGGGAACGATAGTAGAATGGAGAAAGAAGGTGGGTGAAAAGGTAGAAAAGGGTGAAGTTATTGCAACAGTAGAGTCAGAAAAAATAACTGGGGAAGTGGAAGCTCCGGCAAGCGGAATTTTAGTTGAGATTTTACATGATGTAGGAGATGAAGTTCCCGTGGGGGAGCCTATCGGGATTATTGAGGTAGAAGGGTGATAGTATGGAGGTTAATGAGCAGGTTAGGAGGATAGCAGAGCAATATGACATAGATTTGTCTAAGATAAAGGGTTCTGGGCCAAATGGGGAGGTTACCCTTCAAGACCTTGAAGCTTACATAAAAGAACATTTTTATCCAAAGGTGAAACAAGAACTCAAGATTTTTGGAATTAGAAAGGTTATAGGAGATAGGCTCTCCAAAAGCTACAGAGAGGCAGTCCATGTAACCCTCAACATGGAGGTTGAGATGGACAAGCTTATTGAAATAAGGGAAAAATTGGCAAAAAAGCTGGGAAAGAAGCCATCTTACACTGTTTTAATGCTCAAGTGCATTGCAAAAGCAATTAGAGACTTCATAGAAATAAACGCAACAACGGAAGGCAATAAAATAGTAATCTACGATGATGTAAATATTAACATAGCTGTTGATAGTCCAATAGGTCTTATTACACCTGTTATAAGGGATGTGGACAAGAAAAGCTTGGAAGAACTTTTAAGTGATTACCAAGATTTGGTCGAGAGGGCTAAAAAAGGCATTCTCAAGGAGAAAGACTTTGTTGGAGGAACTTTTACAGTGACAAACCTTGGCATGTTTGGAGTAGATTCTTTCACCCCAATAATTAACCCTCCGCAGATAGCAATTTTAGGACTTAACAGAATTGCGAAAAAACCTGTAGTAAAAGATGGAGAAATCAAGATTTGCAACGTCATGAATCTATCTTTAAGTTTTGACCATAGGGTAATAGATGGAGCCCCGGCGGCTAAATTTCTACAAAAGGTTAAGCACTACTTGGAAAACCCAGAGGAAGTGTTTGAAGTTGAGTGAATGGAAAAGATATGTTATAGAAATTGGTATGGGAATTGATCAGCATGGTCAGGACTCAACAAAGGCAGCTATAAAAGCAGTCAAAGACGCTATAAGCAGAATTTGCACAGTTGGATTGCTTGAGTTGTTTGAGCTTGATTTTGAAAGAGACGTAAAAGTCGAAGCTATCATAGGGATTCCATACCCAGAAAACGTTGATGTTGAAGAGGTTCGTAAGGCTATTCCATTAAGATGTGAGAAAGTTATTAACGTTGTTAATGGCGGATTAAAAGGTCCAGGGATAGCTCTTGAGGAATTTGGAGATAAAACGAACGAGATGTTGATAGCAATAGCATTTATTACGATTTATGTAAGGAGAGAGTGCAAATGAAGAAAGCAACCGTTGGGATTATCGCAAATCCAGAATCTGGGAGAGATATAAGGAGATTAATTGCCCATGCAAGCGTTTTCGATAACATGGAAAAGGTGAGCATAGTCAAAAGATTACTAATGATACTTCAGAGCTTTGGTGTTGAAAAAGTCTTGGCCATGCCAGAGACATTTGGAATTGTTCCAGCGGCAATGCACTTAATAGAAGAGCATTTGAATTTAGAAGTTGAGTTTCTCCCTATAAAGGTCTTTGGAACTTGGAGAGATACCTATGAGGCAACGAAGCTAATGAGAGATAAAGTGGGTGCCATAATCGTCATTGGAGGGGATGGGACTAATAGAGTTGTTGCAAAAGTCTGTGGGGACACACCAATAATGCCAATCTCGACAGGGACCAACAACGTTTTCCCATATATGATAGAAGCAACAATAGCAGGTGAAGCAGTTGCGGCAATAGCCACTCGTATCGTAAAGCCAGAGGAAGGAACTTACAAAGCCAAAAGGGTTGAAATTTTTGAAGATGGTGAGCTAAAAGATATAGCGTTGATAGATGCTGCTGCAACCACACACTTCTTTGTTGGTTCGAGAGCTGTTTGGAAGCCTGAATATCTAAAAGAAATCGTTGTGAGTGTATGTTCACCTTCAAATATCGGGCTGAGCTCAATTCCGGGAATAATAAAAGAGATACGTGAATATGAGGATTTGGGTTTATATGTTGAGCTTGGAGAAGGAAAGAAGATAAGGGCCCCAATAGCTCCCGGGGTTTTAAGAGAGGTTAGTGTTAAAAGTTATAGAACCTTAGAGCTTGGAGAAGAAGTTGAAATAAAAACTACCCCCTCTCTATTTGCTTTGGATGGTGAAAGAGAAGCTGAAGTGAAGGGAGAAGTTACAGCAAGAGTTACAAGAAATGGACCGAGGGTCATAGATTATCAGAAGACATTGAGGATTGCAGCTGAGAGGGGATTCTTTGACGGCTAACCTTATAGAATCGCATTGATTTTATTTTCAATCTCTTTTTCATTTGTTTTAGGTGGCACTTTGAAATTCCATTCGTCTTTCAAGTACTTTTCTTTGAGAAGAATATTGGCAATTTTGAGCTCTTCTTTTCCTGGCTCATCAAAATAGTAGTCACTCATGAGTATTTTTGAATAGCTGGAGATTAAAGCGTTCATAATTTCATCGATATCAATGTTTCCAAGGAATAATGAAAGGTTGGTAACTCGGTATTTTACGGGGTCTATTGCCGGTTTAATGTTCTTTGGGATTTTTAATAGAAGGTAAAGCATTTTTAAGTCTGAATTTATTAAAATTGAACCATGCAAAAACAATACACCCCATTTTATGCTTGCCGCAGTGCCAGAAACTTTTCTTTCGTTCACTACGATGTCATTGGTATTTTTCACATATGCACTAACTCCCAGCTTTTTTAGAGCAAGCAACGTGCCTTTTAAGAGTTCATTATAAAGATAAGAGATTGGGAACTTAACATCTCTTTTTATTGCCAAAGAATAGTTAACACAACCAATATCATGATAAACAGTTCCTCCTCCGCTGAAGCGTCGAACTATCGGGATTTTTATCTTTCTGGCCATCAGAAGATTGATATCTTCCTCGGGATTTCTAAAATACCCCAAAATCAGAGCTTTTTCATTTCTCCATATTCTTAATGTATCCTCAACTAAATCCTTTGACCTGGCTCTTGCTAAGGCTTCTTCAAAAGCCAAGTTTAGATAGGGGTCATTTGGAGTTTCATAAGTGAGTATTCTTAGCATGTTTTAGAATTTGAAAGTTGAGGTTAAATAGTTTGGTGAGTTCAGTTAATGATGAATCAAAGCCTTAAAAGTGAAAATTTAGTTCTCGGAAAAATGTAAACCATAAGGTTTTTAAAACTGCACCATTGTATAGAGAGATGGAGTGCGGGGGTTGCCGAGCCTGGTCAAAGGCGGTGGACTCAAGATCCACTCCCGTAGGGGTTCCGGGGTTCAAATCCCCGCCCCCGCACCATTTAACTTGTTGATCCAGCTTCTTCCTCAATAATCCTCTTCATCCAAGACCCTTTGAAGAACCACAGCAAACCCACCCCAGAGGCTATGAAGTTGCTCAACCCCATGCCTAAGAAAACTCCTTTTGATGATATGAAGATGTGGTATCCCAAAATATAGCTTAAAGGAATTCTAAGCCCCCAAAGTCTCAAAATCCCCAATATCATGCTCTTCTTTGTATGTCCCGAACTCCTGAAGACATTGTCAACAACCATGAAAACGCCGTTGAAAAACGGCACTGAAATGAGGAAGTACTTCAGCACTATTGCACTCTCTGCTATTACCGCGGGATCATTTAGGAATACTCTAAAAACTTGAACCCTGAAAATCCCAATTAAAAGAATAGCAATGCTTGCGATGGTAAAGTTAACGAGCATTGTTCTTTCGGCTATCTTCTTTGCTCTCTCATATTTCTCCGCTCCGATATTTTGTGCAATCATCGTTCCCATTGCCATTGAAATTCCTCTTGAAATGCTTGTCAGAAAATTCACCAAACGGGTTGTTATTGTGTAAGCGGCGTAGGTAACGTCTCCAAATCCAAAAATAATCCTTGTTAGGATTACGAACCCAAAGCTGTTCGCTGATGAGCCTATGCTTGAGGGTAGCCCTACTTTAAATATTCTTGCATAAAATCTTAGATCCGGTTTTAAGTCTTCCCTTGTTAAGTGAATGCCCACTTTTCCAGCTAACAGAAGGTGCATTCCAATTATTGAACCGGTGGTGTTCGAGATTATTGTAGCTAATGCAGCTCCCGCCACACCAAGCTTTGGAAATCCAAATAAACCGAAAATTAAGATGGGATCAAGGATTATGTTCAAACCCACTGTAAAGAAGCTTATCTTAACTGGAGTTTTTGTGTCTCCAGTTGCTCTCATAAGGAAGCTGAATGCCATGAAGCTAAAGGCAAAGGGTATCCCGATAAAGATTATTCTTGTGTAGCTTAATGAATGGGGATATACGTTTTCAGTAACCTTCATAAACCTCAAAGCATAGGGGACTATTAGATAACCAACAACAGCTACAATGGAGGCAAAGATGAACATCAATGAATAAACCGCCCCGGCAGCTCTTTCGGCTTTCTTGTATTCCTCTGCTCCAATATATTGTCCTACAAATGCGAAGCCAGCTGTGGCAAAGCCCATTCCGAGGCTCATGAGTGTTCCAATTAGAGGCCATGCAACACCGGGTGCAGATAAAGCCTCTCTCCCAAGTCTGCCAAGCCAAAAGGTGTCTGTTATGTTGTAGAGTACTTGGATTATGTTGTTCACTATTAAAGGCCAAGATAGCCTGAAAAGGGTCTTTTCTATATTGCCCTCAACGATTTCTTGTCTCATCTCGTGTATTTTTGGTGTCATTGTAGATCAAATGACTATCGAAATGTTAAGATAAAAACTTTGTGGAATTTGGAGGGTGTTCTTTTGGTGGTTTCTTTTGTTGCATTTGTATGTTTTGCGAGACTGTCAAGATAACAGTGAAGTATTGGTTGATAGTTAATTCTGATCATGAATGTGGTGTGGGAGTTCTTGGTTGAGGAAGTTAACCCCCGTACAAGTCTTCTTTTACTTCGGTTCAAAGCTTTTTTGTAGTTTATAATTTTCTGGAAGTGACGCTCAACTTATCTTGACAGTCTCTTTCGAGTTCATAACTCCTCGTTAATAGTGGCTTCTACTTCCTCTACATTACTCAAAATGTCCTCTTCCTCCTCTTCAAGAAGGAGTTGCTCCTCAAGTTTTTCTTCGATACTTATTCTCTTTCTCTCCTTCATGGTTAATTTTTCAGCTTCGGCAACCATATTAAGCAAGACAGCTGCCAACCTGGCTGCAGTCTCGGTTCTCATAGATGCTTTAGCTTCCACACCCTCGTTGTGGATTATCATACTTATGTTGGCAGGTCTAAACTTTCCGTACCCGTCAATATATGCTTCCCAAAGGCTCAGGGCAATATATTTGTCCTTTGCTCCCATATAAATCCTGATAGTATATCTCGGTTTATTCCCCATAACACCACCAATTTACTCATCTCAATTGACATAATAAAAGTATTTTTACCCGAATTCTGATACTGTCAGGAGAGCTGTGGCATCACCTCTTGAAGCCATTCACTCCCATCACCAGGCGGCCCACCTCGAGAATGAGTTCGAACAAAATTATACCAGAAAGCAAAAAACTATGAACCCTCCTCCAATCACTACTCCTGAAATTATTCCAAAAACGCTCCTTAACAGTCCTGAACCAACACTCTGGTGCCCGAAAGTCACATGAACAAACTCCAATCCAAGAGACTTAAAAGCAGACTTGTACCACTTTGTCCCATCAACCAGAAAAACAGGCTGACCCTCACAGGACTTTAAAACAACCAGACCGGCAATCCACCAGTTTCTGGTGCTCGTAGCCCAGACTGCAAGCTGCTCTCAACATCAATCACAACCTTCTGCCCATTAATCTTTATTACAGTCTCGTCAACTGCGACTCTGTTTTTTCACTGCGAGAGCTGGTAAATTGTTTTTGCGAGTTTTTGGACTGTCGTGTGACTGATTTTCAGGATTTCTGCGACTTGCCTGTGGCTGAGGCCTCTCAAGTGCCCTGATTTTCTGGTGGAATATTGTTCCGGCGAAAAGGTTTTTAAGACCCAGTGTATTATGTTTCTGGTCATCATGATTTCTCCCTTTTCTCTTCTGAAGAGATATCAGAAACTTAAACCCAACGCCCCACCGCTTATCCTGACAGTATCGTTTTTGCAATCGTAAATTTTTGAGGTTTTGAGTGTGGTTTTGTTTTGGGGTTGTTTCCGTTCAGCCCGAAGGCTGATGACCTCCTGCTGAGATAGCCGGTGGACCCAATGTGAACGGGAGTAAAAAGCCAACCGCACCAGTTACAAACGAATGCAACTGGTAGCGGAAACGGTTGTCCTGATAACCATATTTCTGTATGGTAGCAATACGCTCACAGAATGGGGATACAATAGAGCCCAGAGAGATTAACAAAATGAGAAAAGCTAAGAGACCTCAGAAGATGTCTTCTTCGTCCTTAAAGATTTGTCTTCTTGCAGCTTCGAGCATTATCTTGCGCTCTTCTTGTGCAACGGCTTTTCTGATTAATTCAACGGCGTCTGGGTTGGCTGAGATGCTGTCGATTCCAAGTCTGACAAGGATTCTTGCCATCTTTGGATCACTTCCAGCCTGTCCACAGATGCTTGTCTCAACACCATACTTCTTACAGACCTTGATGACGTGCTTGATGAGCTTAAGCACAGCTGGGTGTGTCTCGTCGTAGAGCTTTGCAACGTTTTCGTTGTCTCTGTCAAGGGCGAGTGTGTACTGGGTGAGGTCGTTTGTACCGAAGCTTATGAAGTCAATTCCTTCCTTGATGAAGTCTTCAATGATTATTGCAGCAGCTGGAACCTCAACCATGATACCAAAGGCAACCTCCTTGTGTGGCTCAAGGCCGACTTCTCTTGCAATTCTCTTTGCTTCTCTGATCTGGTATGGGTGGCTGACGAGTGGAAGCATTACACCGACGTTGTTGTAGCCTTCCTCAACGACCTTCTTGATTGCGGTGAACTCTGCCTTAAGGAGC
>CAZTOS010000013.1:0-37942 GCA_964615185.1 uncultured Thermococci archaeon | reverse complement strand
AAAGATCTCTAAGCAAGTCAGTCAGCATTTCAATTGCATTCTCCTTGCTGTGCCTTGCCTCAATCCTTACCTCCCTAAGCCTTGCCTCAAACTCAATCCTGTCCATTGTCAGCCCTCCTTATGTAGTAGAACCCGCTCGGAGCCCTTTCAACAACGCCCTTCCTTCTGAGTGTCTCCAAGATGGCCTTCACATCGCTGGCCGGCATTCTGAGCTCTTGCACGAGGTCGCTAACGAGGGCTGGCGCCCTCTCCAAAGCCTCCAAAACCTCAACAACTTCCAAACCCCTAACCTGCATTCAGAACACCTCCCTCAGCATTTTTCTAACATCCTCAAGAGCGCTAACATAACCGTTCCAATACTCAATGTCCTTCTCAGCCTTGTGAAGCTCATCTCTGGCTTTCTTTGCCTTCAAAACAGCGGCTTCTCTTTCGAGCCTTGCTTTAGTTTCGAGGGCTTTCTCAATTTCCTGCTCAAGCCAGTCCTCTAAACTGGCTGGCTCCTCCTCAACAACACGGGCTTGAGCCCGCTCTTGGGCGACAAACTCCCAAAACGCCTTCTCAGTTTCCAAACTCATGCTTTCACCTCCAATTCCTTCAAGAGGAGCTTTCTACGAGTGGCAACCTCATAGAAGTCGAGCAAGAATGAGATTGCTTCCTCGTAAGTCCTGAAGCCTTCTCTTTCCATCAGAACCTGAAGCCTTCCCTTTGTCTCAGGGCTAAGTTTGAGATTCTTCCTGCAGTACTCAACAGCCTCGTCGAGAAAAGTCAACTCAAACTCAATCAACTTTGCCAAGTCCATGGCCTTAACAGATACTCCCCTGCCCTGCATCTTTTGCTTTATTTCCTCAATCTTCCTAACAGCCGACTCAGGCAATTCCACAACAAAACTCCTAACCTCAGACATTGGCTTTCACCTCCAACTTTTTAACTTTCCAAGCCAATTCTCCAAAACCGTGAACGGGTTTGATAACAAGCCCTAACTCCTCAGAAACAAAAGAATAACCTTGTTGGATAAACCAACGCTTCAGGAAAGCTTTCGCATGCTTCTTGTAGTCCCCCTCATAACCGAGCTTTTGGAGCAAGTCAATAAGCTTAAGCTCCTTGTGTTCATCAAGAAGAGCATGAATTTCCTGCTTGAGCTCAATAGCATCCTTATCTCTTGTGGACATTTTGAGTTGTTTCTTTAACTCTGCAATCTCAGCCTTAAGAGCCTTATTCTCCTCCTTGAGGGCAATGTTTTCCTTCAGTAGCTTTTCGTTTTCTTGTTTTAATCTTGTGTTTTCCTCTTTAACTTTCAAATTCTCTTTTTCTAATTCAATAGCACGATTCTTCCATTCACGGACTTCTTTCGCCAGTTCTAAAACATTATAATTTGCATGATCCATCATCATGACAAAGAATTCACTTGCGGGAATGTTTCCGCGGGCTTCATGGAATTTGTCCTTATATGACTTAGGTATATGAATTGAGAAAGGAACCAAATCTTCGGGCCATTTCTTGGGCCGTCCTGGTCCTGCCTTCACTCTTTTTCTTGGCATTGGGTTCACCTTCGCTGGAGAATAGAAGGTATAGTCATCCAGCAACGCCGTTCACCTTAGCCCTAAGTTGCTTGAGTCGTTCTCTCAGAATTGAAACTTCTCGAAGCAATTCGTCCCGTTCTTTCAGAACTTTTGCTATATAGTCTCCTCTTGACAATTTACCCTTCTCAGAATCTATCTTGTTCAAGGCCTTTTCTGGTATGGTCAAGGTCACAACAACTTTCACTTCATCACTTCTTAGTCTTGCCAACTCTATCACCACCTATTTAGTGAAATTTTCACTATAGTGATATTATCACTAAATATTTAAATATTTCTGTATCACATTTGTAGAGCAATGTACATAATTTGCCATTTCTTTTCAAGAATAGACTTCTCTACTTCCTATTTTTCCTAAAACAGAAATGTTGTTTATTTTTATGTTTATTTTTTGCATGCAAAAAATAATTATCAAAATTAGAGCAATAAAATCGCTGATATTATACAATTGCTCCTACGAGATAGCTGATTTTTAAAAATAGTAATTTCTGCATGCAAAAAAATCGGCAGAATTATAACGCAACATAGTAATTTTGGGTAATTTTAGCATGCTAAAATTGTGCATTATTTTTTGCATGCAAAAAATATTTGGTGGCTTTCTCGAGTAACATCTGTTCAAATTGTCTATCAATAACCTCCACATAAGGACCGGTTTTAATTTTAACCAAGAGAGATTTTCCTTTTTCGCTTAAGAGTTTCTCAAAACTATGATAATCTACTAAGATGACCTCAATAAAATCGTCTTTTGAAATCCCCATTTCCTTCCTAAGCTTTAATGGTATCTTTACAAGACCTCTCACAGACACCTGAGTTATCAAATATCCCCTGCTAACTATAACTACTTTCTCTTCATCTCTTTGTAATTTCCGAATAATAAATTCGACAATATCCTTATCCTTGATACCATAGAACTTTCTAACCGGGCTTGGAATAACAAATCTAAACTGATTATCCAATGTAACTGGCATTTTCATTAGTGGTTCCACTATCCGTTCCTCAGTCATTTCTTCACCTCTCAAATCGCTTTCTTTTGTCTCAGCATTTCCACGTAATCCCAATACCCCATAGGACATTTAATAAAGTCCTTGAACAGTTTTTCATCATCAAATTTGAGTTGTTTTCTAATTCGTTTGAGCAGGTCATCAGTGAGTTCCTTCTTATTGGATCCCCTGCTAAACACAGTCATTATTCGGGTCTTTTTGCCGTTCACATAGAGAAAGTATTTGGTGTGATTTTTTCCTTGTTCTTCTTTGAATCCTTTCTTTTTGAGTGCCTTAGTGATATCTCTGGCCTTCATTGACTCACCTCCACGTATTCGAGGAGTTTACGCTTGAGCTTCTTAGCACCCTCGTCAAGCTCTTTGTCATCTTCGAGAGCATAACCTTCAACTAATGCCCCAAAAACGACTTCAGCGTCTTTAAGAGCTTCATCTAAGGTTTTACCACACCCATAAAGTTCAAGGTCTTTATTCTCGACGCACCATACGTCAGTGTTATGATCATATTCCACTTTGAGAGGGATAGGTTTCTTGATTTTGTATCCTCCGAATTTTCCAGTTATCTCTGTTTGGTATAGGTTAAGGTCAAGGGTTTTTTCAATCTTCTTAATGCGACCTTTTTGTTTGATAATTCCAATCACTTCTACAGGTTTCCAGAAGTATTTATATGCTTTAATTTCTATTTCAGGGTCTTCTTCAGGGTCATAATAACAAAGAACTTTCTCACCTGTGGTTGTTATAATCTCAAAGTGTCTCTTCTTTCCATGGGCCTTTAACTCTACAATTGCACCTTGGATCTTATCAGAGATTTCTTTTATGTATTCATCAATGAGTTTCTGAATTATTTGTTTTTTCTCGGCTGGAATGTAGATATATTCTTCATCTTTTGGTTTTGTAGGCTTTCTTGCAATCCCTACTTTCAATTCTTCCTCAGACCAGAGAGTTTCGAGTCTTTTGAGATTTGATAAGATGACTTCAGGAGATTTTAACTCTTGTTCTAAATATTGCTTAAGTTTCTGATAATCATCGACATAATTGAGTAGGTTTAGTATAAAGTCAAGAGCTGAGTTTATGGGATCAGTATAATGATAAGAATAAGATTTGGCAGGTTCTAAAACAAGTGTTATTGTTCCGGGTTCAACTTTAGTTAGATATAACTTCAAGTGCTCTTGGGGTTTTCTAATTTTCTTTACTCTTCCGTACTCAATTAAAAGACGTTGAAAGTTTGATAAGAAATCTCCTAAGCGAAGCACTTCTATTTTGTGCGCTTTTACTGCTTTTCCTTTGAACTTAATCCAGATTCTAACTTGTTGGTCACTAGTCATCTCTTGCTCCTCCAGAGGTTATAACCAAATTCTGTTAATGGTTAACAAGTTTTTGTTATGAAGTATAACATTCAATAATGAGAGAATTCTCTATAAAATCTTTGTGATATAATATCACAGTTTTGAGTGTTTTTCAAGGGAGAAATGGATGGTTATTCCTGCTTAAACATCTGAGAAAAGAGGTTGGCAGGTTGTTGAGTCTTGTCATTCCATGTATCTGGTCAAAATATGCGTTTGCAATATTTGAATTTAAAGGGTAATTTTGGTGGTTTGTACTCTATTGCATATTCTAAAAATGGATCGAGTTCAACGTCATCGTTTTGTTCAAGCGTAAAGCGTATTACTGCATTAATCTCTATTTTTTCAGGAGGGTTAAATGAAATTGAATATGTTGTAGTAGTGTGATGTGTTATTTTTTCAACTCTAATTGGAGGGTTATCTTGATCCTCATATTTGACTGGATTTCCATCTTCAATCAGACATATAGTACCAAAAGAGAGCTCTCTAAGTTTAAGTGAGTTGCTCAAGGTAATTGTTATTCTTTCTAGTTGCGCTGGCCATCGCACCTCCCCTTCAGGTATCCAAGGATAAACAGAATAAGTAGTTTTACTTGGTCGAGCAGTTGTAGTTGGGTAAATTATAAACTGTCTAAATCTTTTTGAAAGATAAAGAATCCCAAAGCTAAGCACATAAATAACCAAGTTCACAACAAGATACCGCGTGCTGTTTGAGAAATTGGACAATGTCAACACTACTCCAACGAGTAGCAAAACTAGTGAACATCCTTCAATGTGGCTCATAGTCAGGGTTGGTCTCCACATGGTACCGCTCAATTTACCTGTGAATTTTTTGAGAGCATCTTAACTAGCTTTTTAACTTCATTTTCATTTCTTCCTATTTTTGGGCTGTAGACAACTGTTCCATCTTTAAATATTTCTATTCTAGTGACCTTTTTGTCTTTTAACCCAATTACGTCGATGACTACGGATTCAATTTGTGAGATAGCATGTGGTTCGAGAAGGGTTTTTGAAAAATCTAAAAAGAGATCTCCACTAGCAACAACTACTTTGGGTATTATAATATATCTTTTATTTCCTTTTGATTCAATGGTGAACCTCTTTCCCCTAATATCAGCAGCTTTAAATATTATTTTTTTAACAGCACCCATGGCGACATTTTCATCAACCTGAGTTTTCGCCATTTCCCTCTTCACCTTGGGCAGATTTTTTCAGATCATAATATCTTTTCTCAGCATCCTTTAATACTTTTAAGGCTTGTGCTATATATGGAACTGCATGGAATAGTTTAATCCCCTCAATCATGGCTGTTATTTTTCCATCTTGATATATCTTAAGTTTAACACTGGTATTTTCTAGTGCAACTACGACTTCAGCAAATTCTCTGAATACGTATCCTTTTTCTTTCCTTTCTAAGTCCTTATCTCTCTCTTCGGGCCCTGAATATCTCTCAATAATTTCATGAGTGGTTCCTTTCTTTCCTTTTCTTCCTCTTGGTTCTATTTCATCACTGAATACTATTTCCATCCATTCTTCTGGATTTGGAACATTTATAAACTCGATAAAGTCAGGAGAGAATCCAAGCCCATTTCGGTATTTTGGCTCTATGGATGGTTGTAACTCAGAAAGGATATGATCCCTTAGTTGGAAGTTTGGGGTAAATACCATCAACATGAATGGTTCTTTAGTGATTGCTATGGGGACTAACTCTTTTATTGGATCCTTATAAGCAACTCCCAAAGGATCGGTTTTCTCTTTAAAGTCCGAGCGATAAAATTCAAAGTATATATACTCTGAAACATTGCTTAAATCATTATCTGAGATAATCGGTCCTACTTGGAAGTTAATGAATCCCTCAGTTTTTTCTTTATTTGGGTCTGGTTTTTTATTTTTGATTATTTTTTCTAGAGTCTTAGCCAGTTCTTCATACTGCACTCCTTTAAGATAGAAAGCATATAATGACTTCTGACGCATGGTAATCACCAAATTTAGTATTAATCTGTTAGTATAAATTATTTTCTCTAAATACAGAGGCTTTCTTTGATAATTACAGTGTTTTTGATATATATTGTTGCATAGGTTTTGGAGTCTTCGAGTGTATCCACATCCCCCTCAAGGTGTACGTGAACCTTGAAGAGCTTCATAATGTCATCACTGGAGTAGAGGTTTATTCTTGTGGATAAAACTTTATCGCTTAGTTAAAACAATAACCACAAACAACGTAAGACTTAATTATGACAAATGTAATAATTTAGTGTGAAATTAATTCATTGGGAGGTGACCTAAACGGGGATTTTTAAACGATGGATTAGATTTAAGAAGGAGAATGTCCAAAAAGTTCCAGATGTTTATGGAGTGTATGAGATTGCCAATGCAGCCAAAGGGACAATTTATATTGGAAGTGGAAAGCTTAGGAGTAGACTTTTGGCGCACTTTAAGGATATTGTAGGAGCATCTTATTTTAGATTTGAAAAAACAGGAAGTCTGGAGAGAGCGAGACAAAGAGAAAGAGCTCTTCTACGGAGATATTACTATAAGCACGGAAAATTGCCTAAATTTAACCAGAAACTAGGATAATCAAGGATGGAACTGTATAGGAAGAATTTTTGTGATCAGAAAAATTGAGGGATTGTACATGACAGAGGATATTAAAACTTTCAGAACATTATTTTTTAGAAATTTAAGATCTTGGCCTAGTCTCTTTTCCTTGATATTAATTTTATTGCTAGCATCACCTCCTTATTGGTTTAAGCCAATTATGTGGATTGTAGCAGAAAAGAATGAACTTGTTCTGAGGGAAATTGTGCAGGAACTAACTAAAAATGCTACAACAGATCTTGAGAAGGCACAAAAGATTTATGAATGGTTTGAAAGTGGAAATCTTACAAATATTTACTGGAATACAGTAAGATTTGCAGACCCACCAATTTACATATATGAAGAACCTCCACACATTTGTATTCGACTTATTGGACATGAGTATCCCCTTTGGGTTCTCACAAGTAGATGTGGAGCTTGTGAAGAGTATGCCTTGTTATACATGGAAATGGCTAGTGAGGCAGGTCTTAAAGTTAGGAGCATTCATGATCATGGTGAAAATCATAATTGGGATGAAGTTCTTATTAATGGTAAATGGATCATCGTGGATCCCTCTCGGCATAAATTTAACGAATCTCTATCCTATTATGAGAGAGGTAGAGGTCTAAATGTTTCATATGTTTTCGCCTTATATCCAAACGGGAGTACAGAAGACGTAACTAGAAGGTATACGAATGTTGGGACTGTTCATGTTAAGGTTATAGACGCAAACGGAAAGAATATTCGTGGAGCCACTATAGAGGTCATTTCAAATAACTATAAACCAAACTGGAGAGTTATTTTAGAGTGCAGGACGGATGAAACCGGAGAATGTATTTTTCAAATAGGTGGGGGGAACTATACACTTAGAACATATGCTAGATTGTTTTTGTTTAATGAAACAAACTTAATAATATCTGAAGGAAAATCGGCAGAAATAACTATTGTAGTAACAAGAAACCTAAGCGCAGGTATTATCCGCTACTTAAATAACCTGACAATTGTATTTTTAATAATTGGAATATTGGGTTGGCTTTTTATGAATCTTATACGAACTGGAATCCAATTGTTAATGGCATCTATAAAGAAAGAGAAATAAGTTTTATTCTGTCCTCAGTACTTTTAGAAACCTTTAGTATTATGACAGAAAAGTGAGAGTCGCCTTTGGGGTAAAAGTCGTCAAATGTCAAATTCATTGAAGACATCGAAAATATTAAAAACTTTGAATACTTTGAATTTATTGAGGGAGGCCGAAGTTCTCTCAGGTGAGGTGCAGTGGGCCTCCCGTTGAGCTCAGTTAGATGCTCAGAATTGAGCGTCCCGGAGAGCCCGCGGGCGATGAGCGACCGTGGGCAATGAGAGATGACAAGGGACGCGCCTCTAGTACTTTCCTATTTTGTTTATGTTTAGAAGTTTGAGGAATTCGTAATCGTGGTTATTCCATGCAATTCTTGCAAAGTATGCAATGTTATCTGCTAGGAGCATTAAGTGTTTATATTGCTTAAAGGTTGTGCTGCTTTCTTTTTCTTCTATTACTCGAATGTTCGGGTATAATCTCTTTAGAATGGTGATTATGTCTTTATCTCCGAGAACAAATTTACACTCTTTTATCCAGTATTCTAAATCTCTAAAAAAGCCAGCTGGTAAATCTCTTTTATGAATGTGGCCTGTCACGTTGGTTCTATATATTTTCAAAAAAGCTATATATTGGTGGAGGTTTATTTGTCCTCTACCCATAATTGCCTCTTTTAATTTAGATTTTTTACTATTCTTTTCAACTCGACCATATTTCTTTCCATGTTTTAGTTTTAGCTTTTTATGAACTATATCTTTTAGTGCCCCACTGTCTGAATCCCATATTCCAAGTACTACTAATACAGTAAATCCTTTTTGATAATGTTCTGTACTTCGATCTATAATTATAACCAGGTTCTTAAATTTGGCTAATTCTTTGCTATTGTTCATCACTTTTCCAACTCTCACCTGAACACCCCTGTCACTTTATTGGGCATTATGGTGTATCTTAGTGAAAATATCAGTACTATGGATTGAGAAGTCAGGGTAAATATACCTTGCCCATGTTTAGTTTGCCAAGCCGACAAATATTCACAGAGAATTCTGTCGTAAAAGGGAGGAGTAGAAAAAGGAATATGTCGGAACACTTCTCCATCTTTAGCAAGCTGTTATGAGAATTGAGAAAGATTAATAATTTTTGAGGTGGTATATTGTTATTAAGATAATAAAAAGGACGGGGTTAAAGATGAAAAGGATGTTTGTGGTGCTGATTTCTGTACTCTTGTTAGTTAGTTTAGTAAGTGGTTGCATTGGATCCGGAGGATCTGAGGGGATTAAAGAGAAGATCAAGGAAAAAGTTGAGATGAGTAAGCCTCGGATTCTCAGTATTTCTCATCGTTGGGGAGAAATAAATGACCGTTATAGTGAGATTATTACTGAAATCGTAGTTTACAATCCCAACCCGGTTTCTGTTCCTCTGAAAAATATTTCTGTGCATTTGTATATGAACGGAATTGACATGGGGGAAGGTCATAATATTGGTCCAGCGAGTTTAGCTGCTAAGAGCAATACAACGATTATTCTTTCAACAAAGATTGACAATTACAAGATCCCTAAATGGTGGGTATCTCACCTCAAAAATGGAGAGGTTACAGAGGTTCTTTTGAAGGGCAAACTTGTTTTTGATTTAAAAGTGTTTGATTTTAGTTGGCCATTTGAGCAGAAGTCTGTAATAAAGACCAACATTGTGGATAATCTTGCGTTTACAAACATGGTTTTATCAAAGAGGATTTCTATACCATTAGTTGGGAATTTTGATTTTAGACTTTTAATGAACATGAGTTCAAGATGGGGACAGGTTACAGAAGATTCAACTGAGATCATTCATGATGTTACCATTTATAATCCTCAGAAGTTCATCACAGTTCCAATCACTAATATTGGTTATGAGATTTTAATAAATGATATTATGATTGGAGAGGGTGTATCAAAGCAGAAGATTGTATTATATCCACGTTCTACAGGTTCTCTTCAATTTGTCAGTAATATAAATAATCAAGCCCTTGTAGAGTGGTGGGTCAGCCATATTAAGAACAATGAACAGAGTACATTTGAACTGAGGTTGTATTTTGTCTTCGATCTTGGAGGCCAAGAAATTAAGATACCTTTACCGGAAGGGACAATTAAAACAGAAATAAAAACGAACATTCTTGGCTCCTAATGTTTTTTAGTTTCTTGAAAATCTGGCTAAAAGTTTCTGGAGTGTCTCTATCACTAGAAGAGCCCCATATAGAGAGTAAAGGAAAATGTATATCAGATATCGTCTAAGGGCTTTTCTCAATTGTGTTGGAAAAAGCATTAGTACTCACCTGCCGCATAGTGTACGTAAAACCAAGCATCGACTAATGGACTGATTATTGAGCCTATGAACACTGCAACCGTCCACAACGCTCCTATTGCTAAACTACCGGCGAGCTTTGCGCGGTACAATACCACTATTGCCACTAGTACTCCTATTGCAGCGAAGAAGGCTGCTGGAGGTATCCATATTAGCAAGAAGAATACTATGAGGGCTAAAAGCAGTCCTCCGACAAGTCTGCCCAAAAGTGAGAGAACGTAAATTAGGAACTCCATGAGGCAACCTTCTCTCCAGACGTAAATAAGAGCTATTGCTAATGATATGTACCAGATTATGGACAGTACTGCGGATTGTGTTGTAACCTCTCTAGGGATATAAGGAAAACTTTTAGACAGGAGTTGGTAAGCCGTATTGGCAAGTTCAACTTCCATCAGATTCACCCCCTAAGAGTTTCCACCAGTCTATTTCCTCTTTACTTAGTTCACGACTCAGCCAGTTCAAGCCGTCAAGTGGGTCATCCCCTCTGAACTCAACGTTGTAGCTCTCACGTTGCTTGAGAGAGTAACCCTTCGGTGCGGTAATGTCAGCGGCAGCCCGCCATATTATACCATACCCGAGATTGCGATACCAGCTCCAAGTGACTATTCTAGGTTTCATTGTGATAATGCTGTCAATGGTCTTGGAGCCTCTAGCTGTCCAAAGGTTCCCATCAAAGACTACCTCTTCTCCGGTGAAAAGTCCGAACCAGGAGGTTCTCTTTATCACTTTAACTCTCATTACTGCTGCAAATATGTGGCCATTCGAGTATTGAGTAATTTTCCAGTTGTCTTTGCCTTTGTATGGAATGATATAGTAGTCAATGGCTTTTATGTGTAGTTTTGCAAGGGGAGAATTATCCCACAGAATGTAAGTATAGTAGGAGAAGTGGTGATAATCACGGGTGTACCTTAGATACTTGTTTTTGTATGTTACATCCCCTCCAGAGATTTCAATAGATTCCTCTGGTAGTAGTTCCTCAAGTAGAGTTTGATTCCTAGTAAAGATCAACATCTCATAACTGTCGCTGTTCTTTACGAATGTGATCCAGCCGTCTAAGTTTCCGTCTCCATTGATGTCTATCTTTTCTCCCCATAATCCATCGGTGTTATTATCAAGGATAGTTCTCACATTGGTTATGTTTCCAATACTGATGATGCTTCCTAAGTCACTAAGGGCCCCAATTTTTAGTTGGAGGACTCCAAGGCGAAGGTTTTCCCCATCTTTCACATTGGCGATCTGGATAGCGTAAGGACCTCCAAGGATAAGCACTTCTTCGGTCAGCTCAGCTTGATCATAGATTTGTCCAGTGGTACTGTTTTCCACAATAGCACTTATCTTTAGGGTGTAAATGCCAGGCTCCACGTCGCCAATAGTGATGTTAGTCCTCCACACGCCTGGTGTGGTGTTATCTTCGGTATAGGTCCAGATATCCGGGAGACCGTCTCCGGTCATATCTATAGCATTTCCTGCTTCATCCACAAACTTTGCACTCACATTTATGATGTCGGCTCCTGGAAACTCTGAGAGTGTGAATGGTGCGGCATCTGCTGTGAGGATGCTGATGACGCTTTCCCAAGTCTCGTTGGAGATTAGTACTAGTCCACCGTTGGCTTCACTTGGATCGTGGACGGTTATGGTGGCTGCTGACGTTACTCCCGAAAAAATTAACATCAAAATCAAAAATAAAGCCTTCACGGCCCGGCCCGTCGTTTTCATGGTGTATCCCCCATTTGTCCTACCGATTTTAGTCTGCTGATTTTAGAAGAACCATTATTAGAATCAAAATTACCTAATGAGTTCTTTTGAGGTATAGACTTATTATAACACTGTTTCAAAAATAAGGCAGAAGATGCTTTAAAGACACTGTCACAAACGGAGACACTTCAAAGCGTTATATCTCTAGTAAAGTTCTCTCAAATGCTGAAGAAAGTTAATAAGCTTTGGACTGACCTCCTCCCCGTCCTGAAAGAAAGGCTTGGAAAAGAAAAATGTAATGCTATGTTTCATATTCAGGATTTCTCAAAAAGAACAATGGTAAAAAAGAAAAAAATCAGCCCGTCACGACTTTCACTATTTTTCCATCTTTGTCCACGATTATTGCTATGGTCTGGAGCTTGAAGGGGTTGTTGGGGTCAATTGTGATGGTGAACGCTTCGAGTGGGTTCTGGCTGAAGAGTAGGAGGACACGGCTTTGAACTTCGATGAAGTATTCGAGTTCGGGTTTTGGCTTTTCTCCGAGGATTGGCTTCATGAATTCGCCCTGGAGCAGGTTGCACGCTCCATAGGTTCCCCACCTGTCGGTTCCAGCCACTATAACATCGACCACTTTAGTTTTTCCTTCCGCGAGGCGTATCTGAAGCTCGGCAGGAGTTTCACCCGCTGGAATAACTGTGATGACCCCGTAGCCTTTGCCCCACTTGTTCCCATCTTTGTCCATGATATACCATTGGTTTCCTTCCTTGATAAACTTGATAGGTAACCGGTCAGCGTTTTCCTCAAGGAGTTCTTTGGTGTATTCGTTGGCAACTGGCCCGCCGACGGTGTAGACGACTGGTGATATCCTGTCGGGGTCTTTCACCTCAGTATCAAGCATAGCATCAGCGTTGAGGTTCTGGACAGGCGCGGTGACGGCCTTGGCGATTAGTCCGCTCAGTTTACCAAGCTCGGGAACGGCTACTTCTGCTCCTTTTTCCTTGATGATGTCTATCCATTTCTGAACCGCGATGGCAACCTTGGCTCCAGCGGCTACATCGGCTCCGGCGGCGTTCTCACCAACCACTATCATGGCAGTTGGAGTTGAGAGGTTTAGTTGTGGGATTTGGGGTGCGGTGTTGGTCTGGTTTTCGGTAGGTGTTGGACTTGCCTGCTGCTCTTGGTATTCCTCAACAACTATGTCTGCTTCGACCGGATCATAATAGGTAACTTGGAATTTTGCCTTGAGAGATAAAAGACCCGCTTCTATGCTCACGAGCTTAACTTTCGCCTTTGGCACTCCATAAACCCAAACTTCCTCATCAATGCTCATACTTTTCTGTTCTCCCCAAGTGCTTTCGATCACTACTTTTCCAGCGAGCATGTCAATTTGCTTTACTATGAACACTGCATATGGATCCTGTTCATTCTGCTCAAGCTCGACAGTTTGGCTCCAAGTATCAAACTTAATGTTTCTTAGATAATATGTATAAGTGCGGTCTGGATCAGTTTCTCCTCGCTCGCTGGTTGGTGTTCCATGCTCATTACCAGTATCTTTGTAGTGTACCATCATCGACACATATATCCCCATTTCCGGATCATAGTTGAATTCTGCGTTCTCTATTGTTATCACTGCCTTGGGCAGATCAAAAGTGTAACTCTGCCCTTTAACAATGTGGAATGTTTTCACGACTCTTGCACTAACTGTCCCCAAAGAGGTAAAAAGTAGAAATATCACGACTAAGCCTGCGACTTTTTTCATGTTGATCCCCCACTTTCTTTTTTCTTTTTTAATCTAAAAATTCTTTTCGGCTTTTTGGGAGTTGGCTTCTCAACGCTCACCTTGTAGCTTCGGATTTTCACTTTCTGGTCCTTTGCGAGTTGGCGGATGATATACTCTACTCTGTCAGCGTCACCTTCGACGTTGATGGTTATCCAGTATCGCCCTGGCCCGTGGACTTTGTCAGCCACGATTTCGTATATCAGCCAGATCCCTAAAATGAGAGAAATGATGAAGAACCATTCAAACATCTTCGCCAGCCTCCTCTTTTATTCTTTCCTTCAGCTCGAGAAGCTTCTTCTTTAGATATTCAACTCTGTTCTCTTTCAGTAGGAACCTCTTCTTGGCGAGCTCAGCGACTTTGTCAATGTCCACCGCGAGGATATCGCCTTTTGTGATTTCAGAAGAGCCGGTTATCTGCGGGATGATGGTTCTCAGGATTACGAGCAGGTTTGGATCGTCAACTATGCTATCGATCTTGGCTTTGAGCAGGTCTTTCTTCAATGCTTCAGCCATGAGCTCTTCTTTCAACTCTCTTGCTTTCTGATCAATCTTAACGTCCATATACTTCCTTGTTCTCTTATATTTCCTGTAATAGACCACCAAGCCACCCAAGACCAGTGGGAAAATGTAAGGCGTCCACAGAATATACTGGTCTTCCATCTTTTGCCTTGCCGTCTCCCATGACCACTGCTCAGCCTTTAGTCTTTCAATTTCTTCCTCAAGCTCTCTTATCTTCTTGTTTCTCTCCTCGAGAGCTTTTTGAAGTATCTTGATCTGCTCTTCAAGTTGTTTCTTTTCAGTTTGTGTTATGTTTAGCTGTTGCTGTAAATACTGAATCTGCTTGGCAAGTTCGTCTCTTTCTTGTTTCAACTGTTCAAGCTGTTTGGTCAGGTTCTCAATAATCGCTTGACACTCTTCGACGCTGTTGCACGTCAGGTTTTCGGGAATCGTGACAGGGGTCAGCTTGAGTTTTGGGACTTTAGTTTGATTTGTCAGCGTTTGGTTTGAAGCTGTTTGTTTTGCTGTTTTGTTTTCTTTTTTCAGTTCACTTTGCAACTTCACGGTGAGGTTGTAGGGGGCGCTGATAATGATTCTCGCTGTTTTTGCAGTGAGATTTTTATCAACGCTGACTATTGTGATGTTGCTGTCGTCTATTTCGATGCTGTTCCACTCAATCATGCTCAGTGAAATAAGCGTTCCCTCAGCGTCTTTGATTATTGCGTAGGTCATATTATCCCGCTTGTTCACGTCTATTGTGATGTTATAGAGGAGTGTATCGTTGCGATAGATGAGTATGTGATCGCCGAGTGAAACATTCCGCTCCCAACTCCATGCTGCGACAAGCCCAATATTCATAATAATATATATGAATACTAACACGCTAATAATTCGCTTCTTCATTTTCCCACCTCTTGTATGCATCTAAGAAATGTATGGGTGCATATTCACCTGCAGAAGCTTTTCTACTCACCGGTGGCCTGATGAGAACCTTATACTTCGTAAGTGGTCCAACATAGATGGCTTTCTCAATAGAAAGGGTTCTCAACACTCTTGGTTCTACGCCAAGCTTTTGTGCAAATTCTTTTGAGTACATTCTTTTGACGAACCACTCTTTGCATTCGCTGATGATGCTTGGGCTTAGGTCGTCATGCCTCTGTGTATCCAAGGTCCAAGTCATGTTCTTCCCACGAGAAATTTTCACGTAGACTTGGAGTTCTTGGCGCATTAGGGTCTGGAAGTATGAAAGTTTCTCAATGATGTCTCTTGCTGCTGATGGAGCCAAGAGGTTTGCATCTGCTACGAAAAAGCTCATCAAGTAATCCCGTTTGAGGTTATCAAGCCAGTTTGAGTAAACCGTTACGAGAATTGCAAATGTCCAGATATAGCGGTCTTCAGGCCTCTCTATAAAGTGTGTTGTGAAAACACTTATTTCTCTTCGTTTTTTGATCATATCCTTCAGGTTAACTCCGTCAATGTTTGGATTCTCGGAGGCTTTAAGGACATTATAAAAGCGGTTTATTTTCATTATTGTGTTGTCTATGTTGACGTTTGTTCCCTCTCCTATCTTTTTCACAAGCTCTTTAAACTCCTCAATGTTTCTCTTTTTCCTTTTCTTGACTGTGTTTACGTATTCATCATAAGCATCTGCAACGATTAAGCCCTCAATTGAGCCTGTTGGCAGAGTTCTGGCTATGATGTCTATTAGATCGGCTTCAGTGAAAGTCAGAGGTCTAAAAAACTCTATGCCTGGATCATTTTCATGCTTTTTGAGAAAGTTCAGAAAACGTTGAGTTGGTGGACTGTAAACCACGGCTTTGAACGGCCACTCTCTGAAGTCCTCAATGTCGATTCCAAAATGTTCTTTCAATGTTTTGATCATTTGATGGTTGTTATTTGGCAGATTCATGAATGCCCTCTCAGATTTTGCCTCAAGAGCTGGCTCTATCTCGAAGACTTTTCTTCCTCTTAGGAAGTCAATCTCCATGAGAGTTTGGGCGAGGGTTGTCTTTCCTGCGCCTGTTTGGCCCATTATGAGTCTGTGGCTTGGCCCGCTTAGTGGATACACTAAGTTATGGTTCTTTGTAAGCCCAAATGCTAAAAGCGGGTTTTCTGTTTTGACTTTTTTTCTCTTCGGGCTTTGGGATATACTCCTGAAGAACGTGACGGAGAGTTATGCCCATAATTCTTCCTCCATACGGTTATATGCAGAATCGAATACTTCGAGGAACTTGTCAAGAACCCCCTCTCTTAGTTTTAACCCGTTCTCGCCTCTTTCGATGTAGCCAGCCTCAATCAAGTATTTTAAAGACCTGCTCACGGCCGATTCATAAACTCCGAGGATATCTGCAAGATCCTTTACTCTCATTTCCCCATGAATCGCAAGCGCCATGATAATCTTTGTCCGCAGACTCGCAGATGATCCAATTGTTCTTTTTAGTTCTTCGAGTTTTATAAGTGCGTCTTCTCCCCCATAAATTGCCATGAGGAGATATTCAAGAGCCTCTTTGTATTTTTCAATGGCTTCTTGAATTAGTTTCAACTTTTCGCTCACATAGACGTTTGGAAGTTTACCAGCTTTCTTCTCAAGTTGTGAGGCTCTCTTTGCCACAGATATCGCAATGCTCAGGTACTTTGCAGTTGGGGCAATTTTTGTTCTTTTCTCTACATGTGATAAAATAACATCTATATCATCCACTAACTCAATCATACCTTTTTCATCTCCCATCTTGATGACCCTCCTCTTCTTAATCAGTCAAAGACTTCGGAATTGACATGGGGTTCTTGTCAATCCACCTCCCTAACATTTAGCCCACATCGGGCCCATCCAGGCGGGCTTAGGCCTTTCGGAATCCCTACTCGGCCCAATGCCCGCATTCTGGATGAGTAAAAGGGGAAAAGTCAAAGTTCCCCACCTTTTTTGAGTGCTTCGATTATTGCAGAAATTTCTTCTTTCTTGATCTTCCCCACCTCTGCAAAGAATCCTTTCCCGAGAACCTCCTTCATGATTCTTAGCGCATCCTCGTAACCTTTCTCCCTTAGCTCCTCGAAGAATTCTCTCGGGAGCGTGGCGATTGTTCTTGCTAACTCATAGCCCTTCTCTGCAAATTGTCTCAGTGTTGCATTTTCGACTTTGAGGTATTCTATCTCCTTCAAGGCTCTCATGTAAAGCTCGTCTGCAATGTTGATTGGCTCCCAAACATAAACCGGGATTTGCTCTCCAGTATTTTTGTCTATCTCATAGTATGTGGGTTTGCTCGGTCTTTTTGCTGCAATTATCCTTGTATTACCATAGCCAAAGATTGTGTCTCCAGGAATGAAGTGTATCGTGCCGTCCCATTGTGGCGAGAGGAGTGACTTATTTGGATACACACGCCAACCGAGCTCAGTCTCAACGATGTGGGGTTTTATTCT
This sequence comes from uncultured Thermococci archaeon, assembly GCA_964615185.1. Classification (GTDB taxonomy): domain Archaea; phylum Methanobacteriota_B; class Thermococci; order Thermococcales; family Thermococcaceae; genus Thermococcus_B. The sequence goes on along the minus strand of CAZTOS010000013.1, from coordinate 20,650 downwards.
TCTTGATTTCACTTCTTTACCTGTGAATGGAAGCTTTATTCCAATCAAAGGTTTCTCTTTGACCCAAATTTCCATCTCCGGGCTTGTGAGTGGGATGAGTCTTTTGCTTCTGGCCTTGGCGGATTCAACCCACGTCATCCTCATGAACTCGACAAAGAGTATTGAGCCTATCAACACGTAAAATGAATATCTTGGAGCGGAGAGGCTCTCGTGGATCTTCATGAGAGTCTCATAAAATCCTGGAAAAGCGAGCATGATTAAGCCAATTACTGCGCCAATTCCAATTCCGAGGAGTGTGAACTTGATGATTCTTGTTTTCTGGCTTTCTTGCTTTTCATCGACTTTTCTCGCTAACTCCTCTCTGATATCCTCTCTCACCTCAGGATTGACTTCCACTTCGTTTCACCTCTCTCATTTTTGCTTGTTTGATAAGTCTCAACAACTGTGCTTCCTCTCTTGTGAATCTCAATTTCAGTTCTCTAACAATGTCGAGCTTTCTTTCGAGCATTCTGGTCCTGTCCATGATCTCACCCCTGCGTTGCTCCTATTGCAAACGCTATCACGGGCGGGACAAACCATATTGCTCTAATGAGATCCAAAACTGGATTTAGAACAAGGATTAGTATCAGTGAACCAAAGATCAATACAAGACCCCACGGAATTATTGGGATATCGAACATGAACTTTGCAACGAGTGCGGTCACGATGAGCAGTATTACTGAAAGTCCGAGATATACGAAGGCGAGCAGGGCAGCTCCAGGGTCATTTACTGGAATTCCTGCAATCAGCACCAACGGGACAAAATAGACGGCCGCCAAGATTGCTCCAGTTTTGAAACTATCCGTGTCGAACATGGTCAATCACCCACGTAGTATTCAAACGGGATGTATGCGAGGCTCAGCGGGAAGAGTGGAATGTTTCCTGTCAACAAAGCCAAGATCATAACGAACTCTGCCACAAACATTCTGAAGCCCGCTCCAAGCGGAGCCAAGTTCACAATGAAGGGATCGCCCTTGTTGGTGAGGTAGTGAATGCCGATTGCTCCGAGGAAGGCTATTAAGGCAAACAGTGCCGTAACGTGCCCGTGCAGTGTTAAGAATGCCAAGAGTACGATTATACCAAACCAGCCCAACTCCAACAATGTCATCAGACTCATTTTTCATCTCCCTCCTTTTTCCTCACTATGCAGAGAGATCTGAAGCATTTGTACGTGGCATTAACAACAGTCACGTTTCCAAAGCCCTCAAACTCCTCAAAACTGATTATTTTTGTCTCGTTGGGGAACTCAAGCTTAATGCTGCCGTTTTCAAGAATCGTCACATTGTAATTTTTGCTCATGTCATCTGCAGCAGGGAGATTGTAGGCAATATAGGCTTTTGTTGCATTGCTCCAACCGCTGCGCTTCCAGTCAAACCCGCTAATCCAAAATGCTCCAATCCAGGCATCTTTGCCAATTTCTTCCTTATGCCACCAGATGTCGTCAGTTTGTCCTTGATAGAGCCCAATAATACCAAAGTAGACCTTGTAAACGCTGGCTTTCACTGTTACTTCCCTTGGAATCCACCAACTGAAGCGTACTTTTGCCTCATCAAGGTAGATGTAGTAGTCAGGATTCCACCAGTGTGCTCCTTCAATGACGAAGCTTTTACCAATCTCAACTCCTTCGTAGCCATCAACTGGCATGACTTCTCTCTTGAACAGCTCCAAGGCCTTAGAGATTGCGCCTTTTAGCAGATCCTTCAATGACCAAGCGCCCACGGGCTCTGCTATCACTCCTACGAGGATTATAACAACAAAACACAACGCTAAAGCCTGTTTTCTCATCTCAATCCCTCCATTGCATGAATAAGAATATTCCAATTAGAATCAACCCGATTGGAAGTAACAAACTTAGGGCATGCTGGTTTTGGTTATAAGCAGTGTAACCAATGACATCATCGAGCCACACGATCAACCCTGCAACGAATGAAGTTACTGCCAAGAACCCACCTGAAATTGCCTCAAGAACGACCCCAAAGGCCATGAGCGCGACTCCCCAATTTAGATGAGTTATTCCAACCATATTTAGCAATATGAAAGCCACCGCAAACGCTGCTATTACCGCAATTGCTGCTTCAATATCGTACTCAAAGCCCGTTCTAACGCCCTCAATGAGTACGAAGAACGCTGCTATCCCAACGAGGATAATGAATTTCGAATTTAGTGATGCACTGATCGTTGTGGGCATGAGGTAGTAGAGTATGAGTGCTATGAACGAACCCGCACCTGCGTAGAATAGAGAGCCTCTAAGTGTTCCTTCATCAAAGTCTGTTACCTGCATTAGCAGAGCAAGTCCGAGCATCGCACCTGCAGCATAGACAATATGATAATAGTTCTCAGCGGCAAGGGAGAGTATCAGCATAAGCACGGATGCTCCTAAAATCTCTGCTTTTCTTGAGAGGATGAAGTAGACACCCAAAGCTACTGCAACTATTAATACGCTTAGCATGATTCCTTGGGCACTCGCTTGCGCTAAACTCGCGCTGTACACCCTCACCCACCTCCGATTTGAATGATCTCTTTGAGAGCGTCTTTGAGAGCGCTCAGGTTTCCCTCCTTGATTGGTTCAAGCACTCCAAAAGTATGCAGAATTATTAGTAGAAATACCAGAATTACTATTGCCTTCCCGATCGTTCCAAAGACGTAACCACCTAAGAGTGTCATATAAATGAGGAGTGCTGTCCAGAGTCTTATGCCAAGCCAGCCACCAATGCTGATGATTGGACTCATCATAAGTTGTCCCTGATTGCTTGAGAGATCCCAAAGAAACAGTAGTCCAATTATGATTAGGCTGATGAAAAACGCAGCCTCGCCAGAGCTATACCACATTGTTGCAAGCCCGAAGACTATTATTCCTGTGAGTATGATGATAGGAATCAAGCTCATTTTCTCACCTCTTGGTTAAAAATGAAAATTAGCGGAGCTTCAGCTCAGAAATCCCTCGCTTTCGTAACCGAAGGAAGAGCCTATTGCCGCGCCAATGACTCCCAAGAATGTACCGAGTAGTGCAACGGCTATTCCTGCCCTTTTTGCCCAAATTACTAACAGCACAATGCCTGGAATTATGAAGAGCAAGAAACCAATGCCGACGATAATCTCGTTGATAATGTACCAGATGAAGCTGTTCCAGTCGCCGTCATAGTGTATCATAATGAATATTGCTATACCCCAAACGAGTAAAGCCATGAACAGACTCATTACGTCGAAGAGGTCAAATTTTGCAAAGATTGGAGAGATCATCAAACTTGGAAGTGACATGTCCACATTACCACCTCCTTTAGATCCACCCCATGTGGTCCGCAATCACCATTGCAGTTGCAGTTGGAAGGACATCGATTGGTGCTGGAAGTATTCCATCAACGCCATTTGCGAGTGCTGCGATTGGATTATCAGTCAGCACGTAGGCAATAAATGCGTTAATTGGAGTCTCCACAACGTCTCCTGCAGTTGGAATCATGTTCAGAGCGTCTATTATGTCGAAAATTATTGCGATGATGAGTTTCACTGGAAAGGGCAAATTTTCCAAACCCCACATAATGTTACCTCCTAATCCTCCACATACTCATCAACAAGTTTGAGGACTAACGCAATTGTAATTGCCATAACAACGTTTCTGAGGAACTCGTCGAAGCCAACGAGCATTATTGTAAATAACAAGATGATTATGAGGAAGATAATGAACTTCTTGATCATCTGAAGACCCTCCTGAGCAGATCCCAAATTGATTCTTTCGGCTTCTCAGCAGTTACGGCTGCATAAGCATCAACCAAGCCAGCTCCTGACCATGTTGGCAATGCATTTATTGAGTCCAATGGCATAGCTGTCTGAACCAAGATGAGCCTAACAGTCTCAGGTGTAAGATCCCCATGCTCCTGGAGGATCAAGGCCACAACTCCAGAAACGTGAGGAGTTGCCATTGAGGTTCCACTCATAGCAATAAGACCGTTTGAGGTTCCAGCCCTCGCAGCCACGATTTTTACCCCTGGAGCTGCTATGTTCGGCTTGATGTCCTTGAGGAAATTCCAACCTGGACCCTTGCCTGAAAAGCTTGCAACCTTCTTGTCCCTGTCAACTGCAGCCACAGTTATGGCCCCCTCGGCAATGCCAGGGCTGTCAATAACAATGAACTCATTTCCAGCTGCGACTACTACTGGAATGTGCTCCTCAAAGACCAGTTGATTAACCTTCTGAACCATTGGATCACGTGGTGAGCCGAATGGGCTTCCAAGAGACATTGAGACAACAATAGGCTCATCAGGGTGCTTCTTGTGCCATTCGATAACGTAGTCAAGGCCTTGGATGATTTGGGTCATGCTTCCAGAGCCATCTTTTCCAAGAACTTTGACTGCGAGGACATCTGCCTCAGGAGCCACTCCGCTGACATAGACAACTTGACCGTCCACAGTTGCCTTGACTGGTCTTCCTGCAGCTATTGAGGCCACATGAGTTCCGTGACCATTGAGGTCGTCTGAAGGCTCGTTGGGAACGAAGTTTGCAACTCCAACACAGGCTCCTTGAAGCATTACGTGATTGCAGTCAACGCCAGTATCTACAACAGCGATTGTAACTCCCTTTCCAGTGATGCCCTTCTTGCTCCAAGCCAAATCTGCTTTTATCAGCTTGATGTTCCAGTTTGCATTTGCCACCATTTCGGGTGTAATATTGCCCTGGAGGAATGTTGCTTCAGTGCTCTCAACAAAAGTTGGGCCATTTGTCACGTAGAGGTCTGGCCAGACTTCCTTGATGTAAAAGCGATATTCAAAGTCAAAAGCCTGGCTGTAAACAAGGTTTTTGATGATGCTCGGCTTTGCAAGTACTGAAACAGCGTTTATTCCATCGTCAGTATAAATGACTTTCATTCCAATTGCTTCAAGGGCTTGGACAAGCCTTTCATTCGGCTTTGTCCAAGTGATAACGATCCACTGAATTTCCTCGTCATTTTGAACCTTCTGCTTGAAAGTCTCAAGCCATTGAAGAGCTGTTTCTGTCAAGTTAGCCGAGGCTTGAATTGAACCAGTAACCCACTCCCAAAAGTTCTCATCAACATAGATGCCCGTATTGGTTTCAATCATGCCAGCTGGCGTTTCATAGCGCAATTTCTTGATTGCAATGACGATTTTATTTGCAATGTCAGAAAGAGTCAAAGAAGGAACATCGAACTTGGAAGAATCAGTGACGTTGCTGTCGATACTGTCAGCTACTGCAACGCTGAAAGTTGAAAAAAGCAACACTGAAATAATGAAGAGCGCTGAAAGGGGCCTCATTTGATCAGCCCCCTTCAAGAGCTCTCTTCAGAGCTCCCATCTGTTGGTTCAAAGTTCAAGATCGAGCTCCAGTCGATCTGGTCACCGAAGCTAAGCTTTGATGGGTTGAGCAGTGGGTTGTGGCCTCCCCTCCAGAGCTCAGGGCTTGATGTTGTTGCAAGATCCCTGACATTTGCCTCTCTCAGTTCGTAGCCCTTTGGAAGCTTAATGTCCGCTTTACCATACAAAATCTCCCACATGCTTCTGTATTGAGAATTCCACATGTTGTGGAGCCATTTACCTCTGATGTTGAAGAGATTGTCAACTTCGACATTTCTGTTGAAGATCGGTCCCTCAAAGACCTTCTTGTCCTTTGTAATCAGTCCACCGAAGTAGCTTTCCCTCTTGATGATCTTAACGTCCATCGTCCTTGCTTGTCCCCATCCCTCTTTCCAGTGCTCATATCCTTGGAGTGGAATGATATAGTAATCAGTTGCATGGAACCAGCTAAAGAAGCCGTTGTCCCACACGACATAAGCCTTGTAGTTGTGGTGATCCTTGAGAATTTGGTTTTCATACAGTAAGCCACCATCTTTTGCCCTCACTATATCCTCGTCAGCCTCAACGAGGCTTGTGAGGTCAAGGCTGTTTGAATAGAACATTACAGTATAAGTGTCAGAGTCTGCGTCCTTTGAGAAGACCATCCAGCTGTCGTTTGTGCCATCAGCGTTGACATCAACGAGTGTGGCAAACCAGCCATCTTGGTTGCTGTCTGTTATTGTCTTTGTGCTTAAGTTTCCAAAGTCAAGAATTGCACCAATGTCGCTAAGGCTGGCGATCTTTATGCTAAGTGATCCGATCTTAATCTCATCGCCGTCCTTCACGCCAGCCTTGAGAACCCAATACTTCCCACCACCGACATAGATGTCCTCCTCAAGTGTTGCATTATCGAAGATTTCGCCCGTAGTTGTGTTCTGTGCAATTGCCTCAATTCTGAATGTGTAAATGCCAGGCTCAAGGCTTGTGACGTTTATTGTCGCTGACCAGAGGCCTGGAGTGGTTGCAGACTCCGTGAAGCTGAAGACATCAGTCGTCCCATCCCCGTTGACATCGAGAGCGTTTCCGTAGTCGTCAACAAATTTTCCTGTCACAGTTACTGAATCAGCGTTGGGGAAGTTGCTTGGAGTAAATGGGTCTCCATCTGAAGAAACTATTGTCAGGTTCAGTGTTGCTGGAACGCCAAGAACAATCTCAGTACCGAACTCAGTTGCTGCACCACTGACCCAATTTTCGCTGATAGTCGCTGCCCTGACTACTGCCACTGAAGCTACTAACACAAAAACCAAAACCAAAACGGATAGTTTTCTCAACTTCCCAAACATGGTCTCCCAACCTCCAAATATGCATTAGGCATGGCTAACGGGCCAAAAAATCAAACCACCAAGGCCCAACTTTCTCAAAAGCTCCTTAATTTTGGCAAGAATCTTTGAGATAATCGCGAATATTCCGCTCTTGCCCTCCTTGTTGTAGAGAACCTTGATTTCTGCATGTCCAGAGACAAAAGCCTCACTCGGAACCTTGACGACAATCTTGCCGTCTGGAAGCTCCTCGACTTGAAGGGTTTCTCTGCTTCCCGTCAAGGCAACGGCTTCGATAACGTCATTCTTGTCCTCAACATCCTTGAGCGGGACGAGAATAGTGACGTTGCTCACGTCAGCGTTGCTGTCAATCTTGATGACCTTGACGTATGTGTCAGTCTTGCCCTCAATGGCGTTCTCGGCGAGCTTTCTTGCCTGCTCAAATGTTGTGATGCTCCTGAAATCGTCGAGCTTAGCAGGGAACTCAAGCTCCTCCTTTGTGATGGTCCAGATGCTCTTCATCCAGTGTGTGCTGATTTCGCCAGGCTCGAGTGAGTCTGTTCTAATGAGGTAAAGGCTTGTGCTGTTTGAGGGGCGCCATTCTGCCATGGGAACGCCGTCCAATTCGAATTGTGGATATTGGAGCACGGAGAAGCCGAGTGTGGTTGGATCAACTGTGTAGAGAACGTTTATCTTGGTTGCGGTTGGGTTAGTGACTCTGAATTCTTTTTCATAAATGAAGGTCTTGCTGTCATCATCAAGAAGGATTTCTTTTGCAAAAGAGTTCTTCTCACGGAGAGTCTCGAACTGAATCGGCAGATTGAACTGGATTTTGTCTGCCCTGTACCAGTAGTGGCCTTGATAATAGAAATCATGGCCAGTATAATCGCTCTTGAGCTTTTCAGCAGTGGTAATGCTCATGTTCACGGCGCTCTCGGGCACGGGCACGTAGCCCGAGGGGTCGCTCGTGCTGACTTCGAGGCCGGCGTAGAAGGTCGTTTTATCTCTTGTCAAGTCAATCATGGGGCTGAAGATCTGGCGGAAGTTGGCGGGCTCGGAGAGCTTCTTGCGGCCGGCGAGGTAGAGGAGCTTGATTTCGTCGTCGCTCAGAACTCTCGTGTAGAAGCGCACCTCGTCAATCTTGACAGGCGCTGTTGACACACCTGAACGAATTTGTGCCCCAATCCTTAGCGTCGGGTTGCTTATTTGCACCTCTGTGAAATCAGCACTCGCAACCTTGTCAATGAGTTTGCCACTCTTGTCATACACGAGCATCCTTATTACCCCTCTATCGAAAATCCCGACAACAAAGTACCACTTGCCCGGGTCTGCTGGTGTCAAAACCCATGGGGAATAGGTTGTGCTATTGTAAACAACGAAGTTGAACCCACTACCACGCCAGTACAGTATGATGAAATTACTGCCTCCATTTTCAAAGACGTCGAGAATTGCACTCTGATATGAATCTCCATCTACAGATGCCTCGGGGTATATCCAGCCGACGATTGTCGCTTCAGTCAAGGTCATGTCATTCCCTTGAAGAGTCACATATGAGTTTGTGCCTTGTCCGAACTCAAACGCATTCCCAATTTTGCCCTGAACCAATTTAGGATATCCATTGTCAAATGTTATCTGCGCATTTGTTAGATTTCCTTGATAGTAGCACGGCGTCGTGTTCGTGCTCGCATCATACGCGTCAAGCCCACAGAACAGCGTCACGTCTGAAAAACTGCTGTCCTCTGGAACGATGACCCACTTCGGCAAATCGAGGCTCGCCGCGCTCGCGGCCCCTGCCGTCGCCAGCAAGAACAGAGCTATCACTACCAGGTCAACCAGCTTTTTCCGAATCACATCCACATCCCTCCGCGGAGGTCACTCTTTTGATTCAAACAACGAAAGAAGTGATTTGAGCTAAACGGGTTCTTCAAGAATAGAATTCATCAAAAAATGCCTTAAATACAGTGTAACAGGAGAAATCACAGAAGGGCTTTTTTCACGAATTTCTCGAATCTCTTCGTTGGTTTTCGCCTACCATCGGCATCTATAATGACATATCGAGGGTCATCACCATAGATAGAACAGTATAAGTTGAACAGGCGCCATACGCGCATATGATTGAGGCCATACTTTCTCGCAATTCCTCTAATTGAGACTATCTTTTCCACCCGCTCACCTCCCTTAAACCGTCGAGATAACCGTGCGCATCTCCAATAACAAAGCCAAACAAAAACCCGAAGAGGAGGAGCAAAAACTCCACAAGCATTTTTCACCCCTCCAACACATTCTTTAATTCATCAACAACACGAGAATAAGCCTCATCAGCCAAGATGAGTTTCTGCAGATATACCTTGGTTCCTATTTTTATCGCTCCTCTACCCTGGATAAAGTCAATGACACTATCTCTAACACCATGCTTTGCAAAAAGCGTATAGAACCACTTTCTAAGTGAATTTACGCTGACCCTCTTGTATCTTGTTCTGTTCTTCGCCATATCATATGTAATTTTTACTGGATAAAGGTTCTCGGCAAGTTCCCGAGGCATGTAAGCAACAAAAGCGGGCTTTGTTCCCTTGGCAACTTTACTTATTGAGAAACGAGCAACCTTGTCGTTGACAACATACATTTCGAAGAGATCAAAGTTGTTGAGGAACTCAACAACATGAGTCAATCTCAGCCCTGTAAAGTACGTCACCTTGAAGACAAGCTCTCCAAGCTCGCCGTACTTTTTCCTTATTGCTTCATATGCCTCTATTATCTCCTCATCAGTTATGAAGACCTCCCTCACGTTGCTCTTCTTGAGCTTTATGAACTGCTTCCACTCAAATGCTTCTGCTGAGCTTATGATTTCTTTGTCTTCTAAGAAGTTGAAGAAATTCCTCAAGGCATTTCCGAGGTGTTTGTTCTTTCCAGTCGCCTCGTATGCATCTCTGAGCTCACGGCGACTGTATATCTTGTGCCTCTTGAAGAATCTTTCAAGTTGTGAGTAGTAGCTTTTGGCAGTCTTTAACGTTAGTTCATGCTTTTCTACTCTCTCAGAAAGCCATTCCCAAAACTGCTCCTTATGGTGACTCCAAACGAGATGTACACCTCTCTCAAGGCGGGCTTTTAACCCGGTGGTCGCGGGTTCGAATCCCGCCCGGCCCGCCATCGTAACAAACTTCGCGAAGTTTGATCAAAGTATGTTCTTTCTAAGAAGCTCAATTCTTGAGTGGTTTTACCATCCATTGCCAGTTTGCAGGGTTTAGCTGTGAATATAATGCCCTTTAGGTGTTAAAAAGAAGTAGAACTGCACCTAAATGATGATTTTTGAGTTAAAACATTCCCCGATTTGCTGACTTGGGGGGGACATGCAACCCTAAAGTCTCACTCTTTTTCATTCCAGTCTTCAATAATGTGGGTCTGTCTCATCTTATCAGCAAAATTCCAGAACTTCGGAACGACCATCAATGAAATGCCTATTGCGAACACTATTACCGCGATAACTGCAGCCACAATACCACCGCTACTAAAGGCCCAGAAAGTCATTACAAAAGGCGTGAGAATGATTGCAAGTATAGCGGCGCCAACAATCAGCAACAGGATCTTGTAGCCGTATCTTTCCATAAAGAGGGGCAAAGTCCATTGAGACCCCCGTAGGGAGTACACAAGAAAGGGATATAAATTTTTACATAAAGAGACACAAAAACCTAAGAAAGGGATAAAATTTAAAAACCTTCATCGTATGAATGTTCATGGGCACAGCCCCGTGGTGTAGCGGCCAAGCATGCGGGACTCTGGATCCCGCGACCGGGGTTCGAATCCCCGCGGGGCTACCAAATCCCTGGGCTCCAGATTTAAAAGGTTTTCATTGCCGGATTTCAAATAATTCGAATTATTGGTTTTTCTAACATTACTCCTCACATTATGGTGTGTAACTTGTTTGATTTTCATGGAAGTAGGGTGAGAATGTTACATCATGTTGTAAATTTTCTAAAAATTAAAAAATTCTCCAAACAACTACATTTGAAAATAGAAGATTCAATAGGAATAAAAAATGTGTAGCTCTTTTTTCTGTGCGTTATACCATAAAATCTTCGATTTTCCAAAAATCAAACTTTTTAGGAAAGTATTTATAGTATAAGCGCACAACAATACTGTAAGGTGAGTAATATGAAGCATGATATAAGAGAGGAAATCATCAACATTTTGAAGAGAGAGGGACATTCAACAGTTGCCATTCTCACGAGGAGGCTTAATGAGATGGGTATTGATTGTACACGTCAAAAAGTTGAGAGAGTATTGAGAAACCTCGTTAAAGATAATGTGATAGAGGTGTACTATATCAATGCCAATAACCGTCGACACTATCGGTTGAGAGGGTGTCAATGACAACATCCACAATGATTCTTGGAAATGATAAAGCGTCTATGTAAGTTTGGTACAAACATATATCCCAAATGGAACGAGAGGATATATGGTGGGCAACTGTTTGAATTAATAAACAAACCAAGGACAATTAGGGAGACCCGGACTTCTTCAATATTTCTCTGAACGTCTCTATTTTAATCCCTTTTTTCAGTGCATATTCCTGCGGAACATCCACAGCGTACTCCACGCTGTCAATCACAGCAAAATCTGAAGTTGCAACTATTTTAAATTTTTTAAGCCTAAAATCAGGGGATTCTACAACTTTAGCCACTCCAGAAAGACCCACTTTGCCCATAACTTCATTTGTAAGCTTTGCAATCTTTCCACTTTTGCTCACAGGTTTGTCATAAAAAAATATGACCTCTTTTGGGTTAAACTTAGATAAAAATTCCAAGAGGAGAGATAGCACCTTCTCAGTTTTTTCATTAATTTTGTACCCCCTCTGATATTTCAAATCCCTAACAAATCCATCTTCACAAAGGATTGCCTTCCTCTCAAGAACGGATTCCAAAGTTATCAGAACATTGAACCCATCAACTGCTAAGGTCTTGTCTCTTATAAATTCAACTGACCTTTTCTTTTTTTGCCTGTTTTCTATTTCTTTGTCGCTAAAAATGCATCTCGCTAAAAAATATCTCTCCATTTTCCTTAGTTTGTAATGATTGGCAACAAAATTCAATGCCGTGCTCTTTCGATAACCTCTGTTCAGCAGATATTTCAAATCATGATATGCATCAAGAAGACGAGAAGACATTAAATCACCTTCTCCAATACTTGATTTTCCGCATGAATCCTAATCCTAACTTTTCCTGTTAACAGGGAGTTTTTGACTTTCTTGGTCAGAATTTCATCTACCTGGAAGATTCCAGATAGGTGTTTCATTCTGACATCTATAACTATAGGTGTTCTGCTGTCTCCTTCTTGTATCTCAACTTTTTCAATTGCAAGTGCCGAAACTGAGTGAATATCAACCCTATCATGCTTGTGAACAAGTCTTGAACGCCCCTGTTCCATATCACAGCCATCAGCTACTGTAACGCAACTACCCTCAATCGTTGTACATTGTGTTGCTTCGTCATGGGTATAGATAGCATTAAGCGTTAATGCCTTCAAAAGCAGCCAATCTGACTTTTCAAATTCCTTAGCAAGCCTGTCTATAATGGGCTCTGCCAGAACAGTGCTGAAGAGATAGTGGTTCTCACGATGGATCATGTTTCCAATGTCGTGAAAGAGGGCACCAAACGCAACTATAAACTTGCTCCACTCAAAGGACTTACCAAGTTTCTCGGCAGTCGTCTGAATTCCAAACTTCTTGAGTATCTTAAGCAGTTCAAGAGCCCTTCTGGTGGTTAAAAGGACATGTATGCTCCCATGATCGTTAAATTGATAAACATTCAGAACAATGTAATTTGTCGTGTTGAAGTAATATTCGTATTCTTCAAACGTCTTTTTGAACATTTCAAACAAGTTGTCATTTTCCATGAGTTCCTTTATCTCACTTAAAATTTCCATCTTCTCATACATTCCCCTCCCTCCACAATTTGTTCCCGGCTTTTTGATTTAAACATTTTTAAATCTTAAGAATACCTTAAGCAAAACTTTTAATCTTTTTCTCCATATTTTCTTTCATGTTTGGAGAATATGAGCTAAAGACAAGATTCATCAGAGTTTTTGATAAAAAGATTCACATTACAGAGGAGACAAATGATATTGTAGTTTATAGGAGAGATGATGTCAAGAGGATAATAAAAAAATCTGGAAAGCTAAAAATTCTACCTTCTCCTGCCATTGGTTATGGGGTCAAGCTCCTTATGATCAGGTTTGATGAGCCAATAGCAATTCCCCCGAGAGATGCAATTTCTGGATATGCTGAAGCGCCTATAGAGGTGGATATAAAAATTGGAAAACTGATAATCGATCACTTCATTCTGGGACAAGAGAAATATGCCCTTTACGGAACTGTGGATGTTGGTGTTATTACAAGATATTACAGGAGCCCTTTTTATTTAAAAGAACCTGAGTCTGCAGGAGTTGTAAAAATAATTATTAGCAATCCTTCAAAAGAATGGAAAATGGTAGACAGAATTGTATTTCCAATAAAGGACAGTGTGATGTTCTATACTGCAGAAAAAGCATACTATCCTCTATTGGCAGTTACACTAAAAGCTAATGTACAAGAAGTCAACAACACCGGAAAGCCTCCAAAAGAAAATCTAATCCCCACAAAGGAAGCATTATCATTACCAAACTTCATGATGAGGTGGTGAAAGTGGAAACAGCTTTTAATATCACTGCTTTCTTTTCCTCGACCCCTCTGGCAGAGATAACCCCAATCATGATGGTAAAAGCTGTAGCGATTTTGTTAATGGGGATTATTATAGCAAACATCATCAAAAAATGGATTATAGGGATATCGAGAACTACAAAGTATGTGTGGATAATAAATGAAGACACTGGAGAGGCTATAAGAAGGCTAATCATAGTAATTGCCCTTATATATTCCCTCGACACTGTTGGAGTCCTCTCCATTAGTGTGGCTGGAACCACACTGAGCAACATAATAAGCGCTTTCCTTGTGTTCTACTTTTCATATCTCATCGCAAAGAAGTCTAAAGACTACCTTTTGATGAGTGGGGCGAAGAAAGGGAAACTTCCTGAAGTTCAGCTCAAAGCAAAGCTGTTCTATTACTCCCTGCTTACGATAGCATTTTTTGTAGCGCTAAACATTGCAGGTTTCACAGGAAAGCTGACAACCATAATTGCTGCCGCAGGGATAACTGGAATAATCCTTGGTTTTTCAGCGCAGACGGTGATAGCAAACTTCATCTCAGGAATATTCATGTATTTTGATAAGCCCCTTAAAATTGGCGACCCCGTTGAAGTTGCTGGCTATTCTGGAATAGTCAACGACATAAGGATCCTTTCAACAAGGATAAGAACATGGGACGGGGTTTTGGTAAGAATTCCAAATGAAAAGGTGTTTAATAGTGAAATAAAGAATCTTCAGAAGTTTCCAGCAAGAAGGGTTGACGTCCTTATTGGCATAGCATATAAAGAAGATATAAACAAGGCCATTAAAGTGATAAAAGAAACCTTAGAAGATATGCCCTATGTTCTGGCCGAGCCTGAACCAGCAGTTTATATCCATGAGCTTGGAGAAAACAGTGTAAACATTTATGTTAAAGCCTGGGCACCAAGTGAGAAATGGTTTGATGTTAGGAGCACAGTGCTTGAAAAGCTGAAAAATGCCCTTGAGAGGGAAGGAATAGAAATCCCCTTCCCGCAGCGTGTTAACTGGTTTGCAGAGGAGCTCAGAGTGAGGGTTGAAAAAGAGTGAACTTTTACTCTCCTCCTGAAAATTCTTGGGGAAAAATTTATAAATCAACCCTATGGACTACATAACGAAGGGCTGGGCTGTAGGGTCCCGCGGTAGCCTAGCCTGGGAGTGGCGGCGGACTGTAGATCCGCAGGTCCCCGGTTCAAATCCGGGCCGCGGGACCACCAAAAACTCTTTTAAAAATCCTTGCTCATGTTCCAACCAAAACACGGCAGCACGTTCTAGGAACTCACTCAAAGAATCCCCGCGCTTTTTTATTTCGCATATCAACCAAATAGGTAGCGTTACGTGAACATCTTTGTATACGCCCCATTTTCCAAAAGAGCTATTACTTTTCTTCATTGTTGAGCACCTCCATTTTCGTGGAGCCTAATTAATTTTTGGAGTAGTAATTTTAAAAGTATTTAGTCACGAGATATAATGGCAATTGAAGAGGCAAGAGAGTTAATGAAGAAGTGGAAAAGATTAGACTATAGATATGGGAGAAGCCCAAGAAGAAGCCAGAAGTTATGGTGGTGGAAAGAACTTGAAGAGATCGAAAAACATGGAGAAAACTCAAGACAATCAGCCAGTGAAAATCTAATTTTCGACACTTTTTATTTCGCAAATTTCTGATCCAATTGCATTGATCTGCTTGGACAGTTTTTTCAAAAACTTCTTGAAATCTTCGGCATTAAACGGAACATTTAGCAAAAATAACTCTTCTTCTGTTGCAGTGGCCTCAAGGAATGAAATTGACTCCATAACCTTTTGGAAGTTAATAGAATACCTCTCAAATTTCAGTGCAAATAAAAGCTTTTGAGTTATTTCCCCAATATAGTCTTCAATCCTCAAGCCTGCTTCTTTTTCAAGATAATACAAATCGTAAATGTCCCTGAATTTCACCTTCTTTCGGGTTAAAAGTGCTCTAACTTTTTCTGTTAAAATCTCCCGCAGATCATATACAGAAACAGGGACATCAGAGTAATCCTCAAGGAACTCTGAAAAATATGCCTTCTCCTCGTCACTCAATTGAACACCCGAAAGCAGGGATTTAGCATTAACATTTTTGGGCTCAAAAAGAAGCCTTTCCACCAAGTTAACTTGAATCTTTATCATCTCACGCATTACTCCCTCAGGATAATACAGCTTGAAAGTAATCATCCTTGATCCTCCACCAAATTCCACATAATTCCTATCCCTCAAATCTGCTTTAAATTCTAGACCCCTTTTACTGGCAATACCCTCAATTAGCCCCGCAAGTTTTATGGCTTCAGCTTTGAGTTCCCTTTCTCGGCTTCGTCTTGAAAGTTCCATCCACGTTTGAGGATCTCTACTTGTAAAGTCCAAATCAACACTGAAGCGATAGTAACCGAGATAACATTTAATCAAGCATGTCCCTCCCTTGAAAAGGTAGTTGGTAGAAAAGTATTCATTTGAGTATAATTCTCTCAAAATGGAATGTAGGATGATATCCTTTCGTATGAGGTTTCCCTTTTTAATTCCTGTTTTTTGAATTATAAACTCAACAAATTCCCTCTCGTTCATACTTTAAAACCTCCTTTTGTACGCTCTTTGGATATTTTTCTAGGTAGTTACATAAAATAGCCCAGTTAATCTTGTCTCCGTATTCTACTAAAACCTCCTCTGCATGTGGTTTGAGCCGTTTATTATACCTTGAGAGGTATATGAAGTCCAAGATTGTTTTTTCAGGATCTGAGAACTTTACCTCGTCACTTTTGATTATTCCAAAAGAGGCTAAAGTTGGCTTTATTTTTACAAATTTGACGTTCTCCCCAAGAATTTTAACTGTTTTTGACCGGATTACTTTGTCATTGAGGACGAATATTATGTTGAAATATTCGTGAGTCATGCCATTGAGTCTCAAGGCAGTAAACAGTCCATAGTACCATATCACATTGAGTCTATCAAGCCCCTTTGCAATTGCTCTAAACACATCAGGAGCTCGTTTTAATCCAATTTCTTCAATCGTTTTAACGTAATACACGCCCCTAAGAATCCTAATCATGTAGCCTTGGGATAACAGGTAATTGACAAAATAATTAATGTCAATGCCAAACTTCTCACTAACCTCTTTCAGCTCATCTTTTGTAACGGCACTACCTCCAAATCTTGAGATTATATACCTAATCGCAAGTCGTCTCATGTTTCAAGTTGTTGAACAATCATATAAAAAATTATTGGTTGTTCAACAAAACAGGGGTTAATTACTATATAAAGTTTAAACAAAAGAGTATATGAGACTAACTATCCTAAGACAATGGAATTATATAAACCATCGCGATTTGAAAGAATTAACCAAATTCTATCCATATATAACTGCTGGGGAAACAGTTGAGTGTTATCTTCTTGAGATTAAAGAGGACATGGGAAAATCCGTGAAAATATTCAAACCATTTAAAAAACTTCTTCTAAAAATAGAGGGGAAGTATATTGAGTATTTGACAAGATCTCAATACTCTACATGCCTAATTTTACCCGAAGAACTTGGCATTCCAAAAATTTTTTAATAATTAGTGTGATGTTAAATTAAGGTGTTTAAAATGAAGAGCTTTCTTACAGAACAGCAGATTAGAATACTTCAACTAAGAGCCAAAGGACTTAAGCAGAGCGAAATAGCTGAGCTTCTGGGCACAAGCAGGGCGAATGTCAGCATACTTGAACACAGAGCCTTGGAAAAAATTGAAAAAGCTAAAAATACCCTGTTGATCTGGGAGCAGATAACTTCAAAGATTAGTGTGGAAGTAAAAAAAGGAGAGGACATCTTCACAATCCCTGATAAGCTGTTTAAAAAAGCAGATGAACTCAAAATTAAGGTTCCCTACAGTACAGCCGAGATAATAGCTTTTCTTGTGGAACACGCTCCTATAGATGATAGGATTGCAAAAAGAGACTTCACCCTTTTCTTAGATGCCCAGGACAAACTTCGAGTTAGCGAATGCTTACTTGAGGACATTAATAAGATAAGGAAGAATAAGGGAAGTGAAAACCGTTCTGGTTAGCCGTAACTTTTGTAAAGTTCGTAAACGTCGTTACGGCTAACCTTCCACCCTCCCGTCTTCATTGGGTGGCTTTCGGGGGGAACGGAAACTCCCCACATCTTCCGTTAAGTCTCCATTCGGGCTTACAAAACCCCACATACCGGAGACTGCTACATCACTAAAAACTACCCCACAAGGCTATATAAAAATTACGCAAAACAAAAGCCGCAAATGTTTCGTAAGTTCCTATTTACGAAACAGCCCCAATATAAAACTATACCGACTCCAGGGGGAATAAACATTATGCTCATGTTTTTCACAAATAACTCTGCTTCTTTTTCAACATCCTCAATTTTAACAACATTAAAAATCAGCGCTAAGGTTAGGAGAACCATGCCCACTACATTGCCGGGAATTGGAAGATTCAAACCCCTAACCACAATCTCCCCCAGAAAGAGAAAGCCAAAAATTATAGCCAATCCTTTATACATTGCCCATCACAATAAATTGGGAAAAAGGAATATAAAAATCATACTTTCTTCAAAAGCTCTTTGACTTCTTCCTCATTTGACAGGTCAACGGCTTTGATTCCCCAAAGCTTGGCTATGAACTCAAGCTCTACTGTGTAATCTCCAGGAACAGCGGAAAGGTGATTTGCACCCATAATTGCAATGAATTTCTCCTTGTCGAGAGGATTTCTCACGGCTGTATGCGGCCACTGCTTACCCCATTTAAGCTTTTTCTCAATTTCTTCAGTTATTTCGACACCTTCGCCTAAGAAGTAAAGCAGATAGTATTCTCCGTCAATCCTGATGAGTCTTGCAATTGTTAAAGTGGTCTTTGGAGTTCTATATGTCAGAGCACCGCCACTCTTTCCTTGGCACTGTCCCTGTATGGTCGTCGCACTTAGATTTTCCTCCGGATTTTCGCTCAGCTTTGCGTAGTAAAGTGAAGAAGCTCCACAGTTTGCTATCAGGACAAGCTCATCGTCTACATATTTTATATCCCCAAAGAGAGGTGGCTTTCCGCTTAGGTAGAACAGTAAAATCGAGCTTATAGTTCCCTTAATGTCCCCTTCGCAGGTGGCTGGAATTACCGGTTTCTTTCCTTTTGCATCCAAGTCAAATGGAAACAGTGCCGGAATTAAACAGGCTGTAACTCCATAAATTTCACTCAGTTCTGGTTGGCATTTAATCGAAACTCCAGCAACTTCATTCTCATACTCCTTCCAAACATCTTTTGCTGCCAAGTAGATAGCTATTTGCCTCCTCAGAGCTTCTGGGGTCAGCATAACGTTGTCAAACTTTACTTTAACTTTTGAAGTGAGCCAGTCATAGAACTCCTCCACACTAACCCTCAGTTTTTCATCACTCAGCATTTCATCAGCTTTTTTGACAATTAGGTACTGGTCAATCATCAAGAAATCTCCAATGAAGCGCTTTAGTCTTGGTAAATCATCCATTAGGTGTTCCATCCCTAAAGTATAAGGCGCTCCCCAGATGAGAAGAGATTTCTTAGAGAGCTTTGATACTGCCTCCACTGCCCTAACCCATGCTTTGACCTTCTCAATATCACCTTTCAATCTGGTGTGATGAAGTGCATAATAGTTTACGGAACTTTCCCAAAGTGATGACCCAACAGATGTTATGCAAGTCGTTCCTGCCCATGCTGGATCATCATCTGCATACAAAAGCAAAGGTTTGTTTGTTTCTTTAGCCAGAAGAGTTATGAGGTTACTTTCAGTCCAGTGCCACAAGCCAAGGATTATTCCACTTACATCTTTTGAGCTTATTATCCTTGCCGCCTTAAGGACTTCCTCTTTATCATCAATTCCAAAGTTTTCTCCTTTTTCGAATGCTTCATACTTTTTCAGTTCTGCATTGACATCCAGCACATCAAATTCTTTTAAAGCTTCGATTAATGCTTTGTGCTTTTCCATTAGGGCTCTTTCACGTTCCTTTGAAAGAGCCGTTGGTCGGGGGTCTGTAAAAGTTACAATAGCTATCATCTCAACCACCACCTCAGCCTTCAATACTGCAAACATTCCACCTCTACAAAATCCATTTTTCCAGATATATAAACACACCCTGACCTCCTCCCCTTTGCGAGGGTTTCAGTTAGGCAGGGAGGTTTGAGGGGCTTCATAACTTAACTTCAGCCCCTCGGGGAGGGTCTTCCCCCCATTACCCCTCCTCTGAGCGTAAAGACCGCTCAGATTCGGGGTTATCGTTCTCACAACCTTCTTCAAAATGTTGAACGCTCCAACCAAGTCAGCGTTCATAACAAGCCCCTCTGCGGGACACTTAAACAAACCCCTGACAAAGCGGGCCCCTTCGTGGGGCTTCCCGCAAACGGGGCAAAGCTTAGAAGTGAAAGCCTCATCCACCAAGACAACTTGAATACCATATTCCTCAGTAACCTTAGTGAGCCGTTTTATTACGTAATTAAACCGCCAAACGTGAGAGAGAATAAAATTCTGCTTTTTACCCTTATTAGGCTCTCTTGCAATTTCTTTTGGATAGCCAACAACAATTCTTGAAACTCCTAAAGAGTAGAGTTTCTCGACAGTTTGTCTAACTGCCGTGTTAATGTAGTGTCTTGCTTGTAATTTAGCCTTCTCATGCATTCTCTTTAATTTTCTACTCTTCTTTGCTCCACTCTTGTTGAGTTTCGACTGGTACTCTGCTATCTTTTTCTGCCAATAAAAGGCAATACTCTTGAGCGGTCTCCCATTCACGAGAAAACTCTCACCATTCTCAACATAAACAGCCATTAGATTATTCACTCCTAAATCAATTCCTGCGGAGAGGTCCCCCTTCGGCTCTCTCGGAATTCTAACCCAACCTCTCCTAAATTTCTCTTCAACGTTAAAACTGATGTGAGCGTACCACTTTCGCTTCACGTCATCGTAAACAATTTCAAGCCTGCCTTGTTTACCCTTCAAGTGTATTCTACCCTTGAATTGGATTTCAAGTCTCTTGAATTTTCCAAGACCTTTGAGAATTAGTTTGTTGCCCTCGATCTTGTACTGGTCGTTTCTCAGGATGATCAGGGGTTTTCTTTTACCGTTTTCCTTCTGATAGTTTGGTGGTTTTGGTTTTAACCACTTTAGCAGTTCTCTCCGCTTCTTTATGAGGGTGAAGAAGCTCCGCCAGGCTTCAGCGTTCTTCCTCGCTATTTGCTGGACGGTTGCAGAACCAATTTCTCGCTTGAATTCCTCGTAAACTGTTTTCTCAGTCTTGTTAAAGTCCACTTTTTCGTGGTTAAAGAAGAGTTGTCTTCTCA
>CAZTOS010000012.1:29715-39237 GCA_964615185.1 uncultured Thermococci archaeon | reverse complement strand
ACAGACCCCTCAGCTAACCCTCTTTTCTTCATCATTCAGAGTGGCTAACGATCATCATTGGCTAAGAGTTTTTAAATAAATGAAGGATTAAAAGGTTTGGGATGATGTACGTTTACCGGTCTGAGCGGTGATGAGATCGGCACTGTCTGACCTATTCTTTTTTGTTTAAAATTTCATGTTCAACCAACGCAACTATATCATTGTGTATGTCTTCAATTGATGCAAGAGCATTTACAATTTTCATTTCTGGAAACATTTCAACGAGTTTAAGATAGTTTTCTCTAACCTTTTTCTGCAGTTCCGCTATCCTATCAAACTCAGATTTTAGCTGTCTCCCATTTATCCTTTTCATGCTCTCTTTGACAGGTAAGTCAAGGAGGATCACTAAGTCTGGCCTGATTGCAAATTTGTTCAGATTTATAAGCCATTCTAAATCCAAACCACGAGCCCATTGGTAAGCAAGGGATGAATAGAAATATCTATCTGAGATCACAACTTTTCCAGCTTTAATGGAAGGTTCTATCAGCTTTTTTACATGTTCAGCCCTATCAGCCGCGAAGAGAAGAGCTTCGGCTTCATGACTTATTTTTGCACCGTCTATAATCCCCTCCCTGCCCCCTGTTAGAACAAGTTTTCGTATTAACTTTCCAAATGCAGTATCTGTTGGTTCTTTTGTTAATACAACATCATATCCTTTCGTTTCAAACCATTTTGCCAGCAATTTTGCTTGTGTTGATTTACCTGCACCATCAATGCCTTCTATTACAATGAAAATACCCACAGTTGACACCTCCGAAATCAAACTTATTTAGATTGAGTGTGTTGCTTTTAATTCTTTTTGCTTGGCTAAGAAATTTAAAAGAATCAAAAGCTTACAACCGTTTTAAATAGTCGAGAAACTTCCACATACTTCCAAAGGGTCTCTCCTCACCTTCTTTATAGAATTCAACAATACCTTCTGGCTTAAAGCGAAGTCCAAAATCATACTCTCCTTTCTTAAGTTTTTGCAAGAAAACTTCCTTCGGCTTTGGTGGTAAATAACTTGTCATCATGTCATTTATCAGTTCAGCTTCAAAGCCAAAGTGTTCACTGAAACGTGGGAACAGGAGCACTGCTGGAGTATTCATACAATCCACTAATGCCTTCCCTTTAAGTTTAAAGTTGTAGTGCTTGAAAATCTCATGGAGGAAGTCATCAAGGGCATTTGGATAGTAAACAGTTGCTCCAATATCGTTTGGAGGAGCCTCAATAAAGTTCTTACTATCAACTATTGCTTTAATTTCATCAATATCAAGCCCGCTGACTTCAACTCGTACCCCTCCATAATAATAGACGTATGCCAATGGAAGCCCTTTCCTGTGAGCAAAATCCTTTAGTGCAATCAGCGGGATAAGCCTAACATCCATAATCGTTGAGCCAGTGCTTACTATACCAACAACAAGAGCTCTTTTTCCATATCTTGATATTGCCCTCCCATCTCTTCCTACTATTATGGTTCCTTGAGCCACGGTTCCTATCGCTCTACCCAGCAAAGCTAACTCTTCAGGATTAAATTTTTCCGAACGATAAATCTCCATTTGTACCACCTCAATCTGGCAGGATTATGCTTTCTTTTCCAATTCTTGACTCGACCCAAATCTTAACATTCGCACCAACTTTGCTGAACTCTTCGATTACGGTATTATCACCAATAACGCTTCCTGCCTCTATTTCAACACCTTTACCTATGTATACATTTTCCCCGATTATCGCCTCTCTTATCTCGGCGCCTTCCTCAATCGTAACATTTGAGAATATTACTGAACGTTCTATTTTAACATTTCTGCCAATCTCAACATTGTTTCCTAATACAGCAAAACCCCTAACTTCGAATTTCCTAAGTTTGCATCTTCTCCCAGTGACTATTGCTCCCCCATATTCCAAGTTTCCTTTTAATGTGTCGACCCTAATTTCGGGTAATTTAAGTTTTCCAAGGAAAACATCTTCTGTTGCCTGAAGATAGCTTGATGGTCTCCCTACATCGTTCCAGTATTCTCTGAAGGGAAACCCATAGATAGGTAAATTTTCTTCAAGCATTTTTGGGAATAGATGAAGTGAGTAGTCGAAATTAGTTTTTGGAGGAATTAAATCAAAGACTTCTGGCTCAAATACATAAATCCCAGCATTGACAAGGTTACTGAATGCTTCCTCTGGTTTGGGTTTCTCTTTAAAACGGATTATCCTATTTTCGTTATCAACAATTGCGATACCGTATTGGGTTGGGTCTTCTACTTCGCTAAGAGCTATTGTTGCCAGTGCCTTTTTCTTCTTATGATATTCATAGAGCGCCCTTATGTTAAGATTAGTGAGCACATCACTTGAGGCAACTATGAAGGTGTCCTCAATTTTGTCCACAACTTTCTTTGTGGCTCCGGCAGTTCCGAGTTTTATGTTTTCTCCATTGGAATAGTGAATCTCAACGCCAAATTCACTACCATCTCCAAAGTAATCCATTATCCTTTCTTTTAAGTATCCAACAAGAACAAAGATTTCATCAACGCCAGCATCTATAAGGCTCTTGAGAACATATTCCATCAGAGGTTTATTGAAAAATGGTATCATTGGTTTTGGTCTGTAAACAGTGAGCGGTAGGAGGCGAGTTCCCTTGCCCCCTGCCATTATTACTGCTTGCATCTTTAACACCAAGAATTAGTTAAGGGAATATTGGTTTAATATACTTTTTGCTGTATTCTTTGTAGGTTAGAAACTTTTATGAGAAACCTTAGTTTTTCAAGAAAAAGCTTGTGTGAAACTTTTTAAGATGTTCATCTAAACTTATATGGTGATATTAATGAGCGTTACACCCATTGAATATTTGAAAGAAAGACTTGAGCCAGAACAGTTTGAGAAAATTGCTGCAATAGATAACCCCAAACTTCATGAGTTCCTTGCAAAGTACATAAAGCTCCTTAATCCATCAAAAATCTTCGTTGCCACGGATTCTCCTGAAGATGAAGAATATATACGGAAGAAAGCAATTGAATATGGAGAAGAGAAGCCATTAGCGACCCCGGGACATACAGTGCACTTTGACAACTATTATGATCAAGCGAGAGATAAAGCGAATACAAAAATCCTTGTTCCAAAAGGCGTTGATTTGGGGCCATTTATCAACACTAAAGACAGGGAGGAAGGTCTCAGGGAAATTCACGAACTCATGAAAGACATAATGGTCGGGAAAGAGTTGTTTATACTGTTCTTTGTTCTTGACCCAAAAAATTCAGTGTTCACTATTCCGGCTGTTCAGCTTACAGATTCAGCTTATGTAGCTCACAGTGAGTTCCTCCTTTATAGAAAAGGATATGAGGAGTTCAAGCGATTGGGGAGAGAAGCTAAGTTCCTTAAGTTTGTTCATTCAGCCGGCGAGCTTGATGAAAGAAAGACAAGTAAAAATCTTGACAAGAGGAGAATTTACATTGATTTAGAAAGTGAGACTGTTTATTCCGTGAATACACAATACGGTGGAAACACAATAGGTTTGAAGAAGTTAGCTTTCCGTTTAACCATTAGGAGGGCAGTTAAGGAGGGCTGGCTTTCAGAGCATATGTTTCTCATGAGAGTGAACGGCCCAGAGGGAAGAAAGACATACTTCACTGGTGCATTTCCATCAATGTGTGGCAAAACGTCAACAAGCATGATCCCATGGGAGAACATCATTGGCGATGATTTGATCTTCATCATTGACATGAAAGG
The DNA here is from genome assembly GCA_964615185.1 of uncultured Thermococci archaeon. Taxonomy (GTDB): domain Archaea; phylum Methanobacteriota_B; class Thermococci; order Thermococcales; family Thermococcaceae; genus Thermococcus_B. Next base: position 35,505 of record CAZTOS010000012.1, on the reverse strand, counting down.
AGAAGCAAGGGGAGCAAACGTTGAGGCTGGGATTTTTGGAATAATTCAGGGAATAAACAAGGAGGATGATCCAATAATCTGGGAGGTTCTTCACTCACCTAACGAGATAATATTCTCAAACGTTCTAATTAAGGATGGAAAGCCCTACTGGACAGGAATGGGCGAGGAAATCCCAGATGAGGGCGAAAATCACAGCGGAAAATGGTGGAAGGGAAAGAGAGATGCTGAAGGGAATGAGATTCCACCAAGTCACAAGAATGCACGTTTTACAGTTAGACTTGATGCCTTTCCAAATCTTGATAAAGAAGCCTTGGAGGCTCCTTGTGGAGTTAAAATCGGTGGAATGATCTATGGGGGAAGGGATAAAGACACTTGGCCACCAGTGAGAGAAGCATTTGACTGGACTCATGGGGTAATAACTATGGGAGCTGCACTTGAAAGTGAAACAACCGCTGCAACCCTTGGCAAAGAAGGTGTTAGACAATTTAATCCAATGTCAATCCTCGATTTCCTCTCAGTTCCAATTGGTGAATACATACAAAATTACATCCGCTTTGGAGAGAGACTTAGGGAGAAGCCAAAGATATTTGCAGTAAACTACTTCCTTAGAGATGAGAACGGAAACTGGCTGAACGATAAACTTGACAAAGCGGTCTGGCTCAAGTGGATAGAGCTTAGAGTTCATGGAGATGTGGATGCTATAGAGACACCAATTGGCTATATTCCCAAGTATGAGGATCTTAAGCGGTTATTTAGGCAGGTTCTTAACAGGGAATACAAAAAGGAGGAGTATGAGAAGCAGTTCATGATAAGAGTTCCAGAGCTTTTAGCAAAGATTGATAGGATAGAGAAGATCTACCGTGAAAAGGTCAAAGATACCCCTGAGATTCTTTTCAAAGTGCTTGAAGAAGAAAGGGAGAGACTTCTTGAAGCAAGGAAGAAATACGGGGATTACATATCTCCATTCCAGTTTGAATGATTCTATTGTTCCATTTTACTTTTTGTTGATTTAATTTGGTTAGAACTACCAAAACGTTTTTAATGCACCCGCAGAAAAAGAAAATAGTAAGGAGGGAAAAGAAATGGCCGGTGAGAGCGATGGCAGTAGTTCGAGTAGGCACTTCAGCAAGCCTGGAAGCTTTATTAAGAGAAGCGTTCTTCATATCGTTCCCAGCATTGATTCTATGTTTATTGCTTGACTTTTTCGCCGGAGTGTTCTTAGGTAGATTTTTTGATAAAATAATGAACGAATACCCGATAATTCTAATAATTCTTCCGGGCATTATGGGCCTTAGGGGGAATATATATGGATCTTTAGCTTCTCGTTTTACAACCATGTTACATATCGGTGAGATGAGCCCAACTTTAAGAGATGAGAATGTTACCAAGAACATCTTCATATCCTTACTTCTTTCACTTCTTCCAACAACTGTTCTGTGGTTTGTGGGGATTATAAAGATAAGAGATGTAGATATAGCAGTATCCGTTTTTTTAATAATAGTGGTCTCTACAGTCTTTGCTGGTGTTCTCCTTGGTTATTCAGCAGCTCTGGCGACGATAGTTCCTTTTAAAAAGGAAATTGACCCAGATGCAGTTGCTGCACCTATAATAACCTCTGTTGCAGATTTAATTACCATTCCTCTCTTAGTTGGTTTTATGCTTCTTTACGAGAGAAAGGCTGGAATTTTTTATTTGTTCTTTATCTTGGGACTTGTTTTTATGTTACTATTGGCAAAGTTTTCTAAAATTGGGAGAGAAGAAAGAAGAATTTTCATGGAAGTTCTTGGGGTTGTAGGGGCGTTAGCTTTGCTTTCAAGTGTCTCAGGTGTCGTTCTTGAAAGCTATAGTGAGTTGATATATAAGTCCATAATATTTAGCGTGATGTATCCAGCAATTCTTGACTCTACTGGAAACTTAGGATCAATAATAGGAACAAAAACGTCCACTAGGATACATCTTGGGGAAATCGATAAGGTTTTCAACCGGCGAATTTTTATAGAAATTTTAGTTTACACGTTGGTTGGGTTCATAATAGGTTTTTTGGCGAATTTGATTGCTATTGGAGTAGTCAAACTTGCTTTAGGTTACAAGGTAGGACTTATAACGCCGTTTATACTTCTCTATCCTCTCTTAGTGTTCATGGCAATGGGGGTTGCTTACTTTCTTGCGATAATCTTCGATAGAATCGGCTTGGATCCTGACAATGCAACCGTTCCGACTATAACAACCCTGGCAGACACATTTTCAACACTCTTCACCGTTAGCATCGCTCACTTAATTGTTTGAAACCTCGGGATAAGCAATGATGCGTTAAGAAAACCTTAAAAAGATGATAATATAGAGGAAAATGGGAGGATAGAAAGAATGGAAGAGTTTGAGGAGTTTGAGTATCAACCCAAGAGCGTTAGGGAGATTTTCATAGAGATGAAGAACATTGTTGAACTCATGGTTGACCTTGCTTATACGGCAATTCTCTTCGGGGACAAGGAGATAGCCGAGGAAGTGTTAGATCTTGAGGAGAGAATGGATTTGCTTAACTACCATCTAATGACCCATGCTGTTTTGGCAGCAAGGAGTCCAAAAGAGGCGGAGCAGATAACCTCTGTTCTGCAAATGGCAAATGCCATAGAGGACATCTCAAATGCCGCTGGAGACCTTGCGAAAATGGTTCTTGAGGGGGTTGAACTTCATCCGGTGATTACAGAGGCAATTATGGAAAGTGAGGAGGTAATAGCAAAAATTCCCGTATCTGGCGATTCAGTTCTCGTTGGAAAGACGCTTGGGGAGCTTGACTTGGCAACAAATACGGGAGTTTGGGTTATAGCAGTGAGAAGGGGTAGGAGATGGATTTTTGGCCCAGATAAGGATTTCAAAATAAAACCCCATGATGTGCTTATAGGAAGGGGAACCCATACTTCGGTTGAGCACCTGAAAGAAATAGCAAGGGGAGTTATCAGGGTGGTTGGCAATGAAAGAGCTTGAGGAAATTAAAGATTGTCTTGTTGAAATGAAGAACCTCTCATCCCTTATGGTAGATCTGGCTTTTTCTTCCGTTATGTATAACAGTGAGGACATAGCTGATGAAGTTTATATTCTTGAAGAAAAAATGGATGAACTCACTCTAAAGGTAAAAAAACTTGCCTTAAAGGCTGCAAAACATGAAGATGATCCTGAAAAGCTTTTGAGTATTATAGAGATGGCAACGATAAATGAGCAAATATCGGACTCTGCTTATGAAATAGCGGATCTGATCTTAAGAGATGTAGAGCCGCACCCCATAATACGAAAAATAATGCATGATGTCGAAGAAGAAATTGGGCGAGTTAAAGTCAATAAAGGGTCAATTTTAATTGGCAAGAGCTTAAAACAATTAAAATTGCCAACAAAGGTAGGTGTTAGGTTGATAGCTATAAAGCGTGGAAGCAAGTATATATATAACCCCAGCAAGGATGAAGAAATAGAGGAAGGTGACATTTTAATAGCAGTTGGTTCTGGGATTGATAGATTGAGAGAGCTTTCCAATGAAAAAGAAGAAGAAGGGGAGAGAATAGAGGATTAATTCATCTTTAAATACTGTTTTTATATTTGGGAAATTCTCCCGCCAAAACCCTTTTATGTATCACCAGCAATGAGTATAATAACCTACCGAACCGGGGTGCGGAGAATGGAGGTTGAATCAATTATTGAAAATAAACTTCCTGAAAATATTAGAGGTTTGGTAAAGCTTGCCTACAACTATTGGTGGACTTGGAATCATAAGGCTACCAAAATGTGGATGTACATTGATGAAGAGCACTGGAGAGAGTACAAAAATCCGGTAAAGCTTCTCCTTGATGTGGATGAGCAAAGATTGAAAGAGCTTGCAAGGGATGACAGCTTTCTTGACCTATATGAACTTGTAATGAGCAATTTTGAGAAATACATGGAAGAGGAAAATACATGGTTTTCTGTCAACTACCCAAAGTGGGACAAGCCCATAGTATACCTATGTATGGAATACGGTATTGGAAAGAGTTTGCCCATTTATTCTGGTGGTCTTGGTATTCTTGCTGGGGATCATATAAAGACGGCAAGCGATCTGGGTTTACCTCTCATTGCGATTGGTCTACTCTATAAGCACGGTTATTTCAAACAGGAAATAGATGAAAGCGGTAGACAAATTGAGGTATTTCCAAGCTATGATCCTAAAGAAATGCCCATAAAGCAGATTCTCAAGGAGGATGGGGAACCCCTTCTAATTTCAGTTCCAATAGAGGATAGAGAAGTGTATGCAAGGGTTTTTGAAGTAAACGTTGGGAGAATTAAGCTGTATTTGCTCGACACTGATGTAGAACAAAATGGGGAAGAGGATAGGAAGATATGTGATTACCTTTACAACGCCGAGCTTGACAAGAGGATTAAGCAAGAGATTCTGCTTGGAATTGGTGGGATGAAACTCTTAAAGGCCCTTAAAATTGAGCCTGGAGTTATACATCTCAATGAAGGTCATCCAGCTTTTGCAAACTTTGAGAGGATTGTATGGTATATGGAGGAGGGCCTCACTTTTGAGGAAGCCTTGGAGGTTGTTAGGGGAACAAGTGTTTTCACGACACACACACCGGTTCCTGCTGGACATGATGTTTTCCCAGTCTGGTTTGTCGAAGAAAAGCTTATGAAGTTCTTTGAAGGTTTGCCTAAGGAAAAATTCTTGGCTTTAGGCAAGGTTGAAGAAAAAGATCCCAACTTTAACATGAGCCTTCTGGCCATAAAAACCTCAAACTTTGTGAATGGAGTTAGTAAACTTCATGCAGAGGTTACAAAGAAAATGTGGCTTAACCTTTGGAAAGAGGTTCCTATTGATGAGATACCAATTGAAGGAATAACCAATGGTATTCATACCCTGACATGGGTTCATGAGAAACTTGCTCGTTTGTATGACAGATATATGGGCAAAGTCTGGAGGGAACATGTGAACTTGGAAGGTATCTGGTATGCTATTGAAAGGATTCCCGACGAAGAGCTTTGGGAGGCACATCTGAGGGCTAAAAGGGATTTAATCGAACTTATCAAGAGAAAGATCAGGGAGAGAAATGCTCGTTTAGGCATTGATGAGCCAGTTCCAGAAATTGGCGAAAATGCTCTCATAATAGGATTTGCAAGGAGGTTTGCAACATATAAGAGAGCAACCCTAATCTTGAGTGATCTTGAGCGCTTAAAGAGGATAGTGGATAATCCAAAAAAACCTGTGTATATAATCTTTGCAGGAAAAGCCCACCCAAGAGATGAAGCTGGAAAGGAGTTCTTAAGAAGGGTTTACGAAGTTTCCCAAATGCCTGAGTTCAGGGGCAAAGTAATCATCATAGAAAATTATGACATGGGTTCTGCTCGTTTAATGGTTGCTGGTGTTGATGTATGGCTCAACAATCCAAGGAGACCTCTTGAAGCAAGCGGAACAAGCGGCATGAAAGCTGGACTTAACGGTGTCTTGAACCTGAGCATCTATGACGGCTGGTGGGTTGAGGGATACAATGGAAGAAATGGCTGGGTCATTGGGGAAGAAACCACAGAACCAGAGACCGAAGAAGATGATATAAGGGATGCTCAAAGCTTATATGATATCCTTGAAAATGAGGTAATTCCGCTTTATTATGAGAATAGGGAAGCATGGATAAGCATGATGAAGGAGAGCATAAAAAGCATAGCACCGAGGTTCAGCACGCACAGGATGGTCAAAGAATATATGACGAAATTCTACACAAAGGCTATGGAGCATGGAATCTGGCTTGTGAGAGATAACTTCCGCTGGGCAAG
>CAZTOS010000012.1:28521-29615 GCA_964615185.1 uncultured Thermococci archaeon | reverse complement strand
TTATAAATACAGATATGACGGAAATGCTCTAAGAAACATAGCTAATCCATGCTGGCATTATGCTGTGAGGGTTTATCCCCACCATCCAAAGCTGCCGTACAAATTCCTTCTTGGCGGCTTGATTAGATGGCGTGGATTGCTTGGATGAGTCCCTACATTTTTGCTTTTATTAATCCTACTGGAGGATGCTCCTCCCCATATTTTTGGAGTTTTTCATAAGCGCTCTCCCATTTTTTGAGTAATCTTTCTCGTTTTTCAGCTTCTCTGATTTTTCTCAACGTATTCTCTTGGAATGTAGGCTAAGAAGTGAGGTAAATTAGGTTCAAAAGTTCCGTATTCTTTAATTTCTCCTCCAGCTCTTTCTACAAACTCCATCAGCTTTTCAAGTGGGAAATAATGCAGATCATCTTTTCTGCCATAGAGTGCTTCGAATATCTCTTCTCTGAGGTTGTACATCTCAAGATGAGCTTCTTGCCCCTTTGTTTTGGCTATTGGCAGAGTTTCAGCAATAAAAATTTCATCAGCAACACGGAGCATCTCGCCAATTACTTTAACAATTGTCTCCTCATTTCTTAGACTTCTAATTCCATGAATTAAAACTGCCAAATCAAAGCTCTTAAAAGGAAATGGCAAATTTTGAGCATCAACTTTCATTGGAATAACTCTCTTCCAAAGCCCAGCGTTCTTAACTATCTCTTCAAAATACGTCCACCTTGCTAAATCCACAGCAACGACTCTCCCAGTTTTTCCAACCATGTAAGCCAAAGGCACTGTTGCTATAGCGTGAGCACCGCAGCCAATTTCAAGAACGTTCATTCCTTCTTTAATCCCAGCAAATTGCAAAACTTTAAAACGTTCAAGCATCTCAAGGTGAAGCCAGTTATTTGGAAGGAAAGGCTCATTCCTCAATGGAATTTTTGAAAGAACTTCATTTTTGAACTTTTCTTCAGAATTCATAGCTGAACACCAATTGTATTGTAAAAACAGCTCTCTTTAAAGCTCTTTTGCAGAAAAAGATTTAAAAGTTGAAGTTGATATTTAGGCAGATCTATGCTTAATCGTTATTTAATCCTATACCACAGGCAGTGTTCTTT
>CAZTOS010000012.1:0-28421 GCA_964615185.1 uncultured Thermococci archaeon | reverse complement strand
TAGGCAGATCTATGCTTAATCGTTATTTAATCCTATACCACAGGCAGTGTTCTTTGAATACGCATTCATTACATCTTGAATTTCTTCCGCAGATGTTTCTGCAACCTTCTTCATTGTCTTCTCCACAATGCCACCAAATCACAATATCAAATATTCCGGGATTCTCTGCAAGCTTTAATTTTTTCTTTTTTTCCAATTTTAATATTGTCTCCAAAGGTCTTACAAAATTCTATAATTGCTCTTTTAAATACCTCATAGTCTTCTTCAAATATTTTCAGAACATCAGCATTCTTCTCATTCTTTTTGAGATACCAATGAAGAATTCCTGTTCTGAAGAGAAAGCGCTTTGTATGCCTATCAACTGGCACATGACCAAAGAAACCATGCTCTTTTAGAAAATCCTCATCGCTCTTTGGTCCTAATCGAGGAACAAACATGTCATTGTTATCCAGCCTTTTTATCCACTCGCTAACTTTGTGCTCCTTTAAATATTCCAAAAATTCTTTTTAGCTTTTCTTTTTTCTTGTTAGACATTCCAAGATTATCCAAGTTTTTCTCAAGATTTTCAATGCTCCACTGTCCAATAATTTCATCAATCTTTTTGAGTTGTGTTTTGACTCCCTTCGAACCTCGACCCTGAAGAAGTAGCTGTTCAACTATATCTTTCAGAAGGCGCTCACGTTCTTCTTGAGAGAGTTTGCCAGTCTCTATTTTCTCTTTCCATTTTAAACATTCGTCTACTTTTTTGTCGAGATTTTTTCTGTATTTCTCATTTTTTCTGTATTCCTCTACCAGTTTTCTAAGTCCTTCTTTATAGCTCAAGTCAATCTTCATCATAGTGGATATCACCAAGTTTATATTTGGATTAGAGCGCAATAAAGATTTAACTCTTCTTAAACTCCAAAGTCAAGTCAGCAATTCATTCACAATCTTTTCAATGAATGATGCTTAACAAAAGCTCTAAGAGATTTTAGTATACAAAATTTTTAAACATATTGATGCAAAAGTTAGGATGGTGAGCTGTATGGTTACTAATGTGAAGAAGCTTCCTGCTGGTGTTAAGCTTCTTATTGATGACATTGCAAAGGCTATTGGCATTTCGCCTAAAGAACTAATAGAGTATTATGAATGGAAAGCCAACCTAAAGAAGCTCAAAACTAAGAAAATGACTGAAAAGGTGATTCAACAAGTGTTAAAGGAATGGAAGAGTGAAAGAACTGGCATAAGCGAGGAGAAGGCGATTGAGATTTATTATGAGGCTGAGGAGGAAATTAAAAGATGGAAAGAAATCGAAAGAAAGCTCAAAAAATTCGGTTTAGAGTAGTCATTGATACCTCAGTTTTAATTGCCGCTCTGATGTCTTCTCAAGGATATGCCTTTGAAGTGATTGAAAAAGTCTTAACTGGTCAGGTAACTAACTATTACTCTCGGAAAACACTCCAAGAATACAAGACCGTGGTGGCATATCCAAAAATAATAAAGAAGATTCCAGTTGAAGTTGCAATATTAAGAATTAGTGCTGTTGTGTCTTCTTCTAAGCTCATATCAATTAAAAAGAGTTTCCAGAAAAGTAAGCGCATTAAGGAGCTTGTGAAAGATGAAAAGGATATTCCGTTTCTTGATGTTGTTTACAATGCTAAAGCTGAGTTTTTGATAACCTATGATAGGAAGCATTTGCTTAAAATCAGAAATAAAGCGAGAAAGTTTAAGTTGAATTCTCATGAGTTCTACATCTTAACACCAAAAGAATTTATCAAGGAATTTTATGAAGGAAAAAGTTAAAGTTAAAAACAAAAATCACTTATGGGCAAATATTGCCTTAACAACTCCATTTTCAATGGCATCAATCCTGACAAAGCCGAATCTCTCGAACTGCACTATGTCATTCACTTTGACATCTGCATCTTTCTCAAGCAGACCTTTCTTGACTATAAGCTCATCTCCTTCTGGAATTATAACTTCACACTCTTTTCCTTCTGGAACCCAGTGAATCATGTGCCATCTGTGTTCTCTCGCTTTTTCATATTCAATGCTGTCAAACTCTGCAACTATTTTCTCTTCACTAACCTCAAGGAGCTTAACATTAAAGAGGTCTTTGAGCCTTATATATTCACTCTTCTTAAGCAGCTCCAAATCGTCCTTTGACACATAAACCGGGTTTCCTGGTATGAATCTGAGCTTTCTGTATCCTCTCTCTGGATGGTCTGGATGGAGTGGAACTTTTGCAGTGAATTCTTCCTCAAAGCCTTTGATATACATTGGAATTGGGTCAGCAACGAAGAAATAGCGGTTTGCAACTGGGTCAATCAGCTTTCTATTTATCGCAGCCAAGTTGTCCCAGCTTATGGTTGTGTCACTCCTCTTGAGCCCAACGCTTATAATCAGTTCCCTTATTGCTTCTGGAAGAATTCCTCTTCTCTTTAGCGCTCTAATTGTTCCTAATCTTGGGTCATCCCAGCCTAAGTACTTGCCCTCCTGAATTCCCTTTCTTGTCTTTGATTTGCTCAGAATTACTCCCTCAATTGACAATCTACCATGATGAACAGTTACTGGATACTCCCAGCCGAAATAATCATAGATGTATCTCTGCCTTGTCTCATTCTCGGCATGCTCCTGTCCTCTGAAGATGTGAGTTACACCGAGATCATGGTCATCAATAGCTGATGCAAAATTATAAAGTGGCCAAACCCTGTATTTATCCCCAGTTCTGGGATGATCTGGATTGTCAATTATCCTTAAAGCAGGCCAATCTCTTACGGCTGGATTTGGATGGTTTAAATCGGTTTTTATTCTAACAACAGCTTCTCCTTCTTTATAAGTTCCGTCAAGCATCTTCTCCCATTTTTCGAGCTGAATCTCAACGGGTTCATCACGATGCGGACATGGCTTTCCGGCATCTCTGAGCTTTCTGAATTCCTCTGGCTTGCAGGTACAAACATAGGCTTTGCCCATCTTTATAAGCTCTTCAGCATACTTGTAATAAATCTCAAGTCTGTCGCTGGCGTAATGGATTTCATCAATCTTGAAGCCGAGCCATTTTAAATCCTCGATTATCCACTCATAAAAGATGGGCTCGGGTCTCTTCACTTTTGGATCAGTGTCATCAAATCTCAATATGAACTTGCCATCGTACATTCTCGCATATTCGTGGCTTAAAATGGCCGCACGAGCGTTTCCTAAGTGGAAAGCTCCATCAGGATTTGGAGCAAATCTTGTAACTACTTTACCCTTCTCAGCTTTGGGAAGAGGAGGTAACCCTTTCTTTTCCTCGTGCTTTTCTTCTTTTTTCTCAAAGAACTCTGGATAAATTTCCCTGAGCTTTGTCTCCTGCTCTTCTATGCTCATCTTGTTAACCTCTTCAACCACCTTATTTACAAGAGGGACTATCTCCCTAACTTTTGGTCTCAGCTCTGGATGGCTGCCGAGAACTTTGCCTATGACTGCCTTAGGATTAGCTTTTCCACCGTGCTGAATTGCATTGATGAGCGCGTACTTTAAAACTAACTCTTCCATGCTATCACCTCTAAGAGAGTGAGCGTTGGGAGAGTTATAAATCTTCTGAAATTCAGAATTTCCCCGCCACTTATATATACCAACGTGAATTTTAATCCAGGTGAAAGCATGAATGCGATAGAGATTAAGGATTTGTGGAAAAGTTATGGGGATGTAAAAGCTTTGCGAGGGGTTAGCCTGGAGATAAAAGAAGGAGAGATTTTCGCTTTATTGGGTCCTAATGGTGCTGGAAAAACAACTCTGATAAGGATTCTTGCTGAGGGCTTAAGCTATGATAGAGGAGAAATCAGAGTCTTTGGAGAGAAGCTCAGCAAGAAGACCGCACGGCTTATAGGCTATGTTCCTCAGGAAAGCATAGCTTATGATTTACTGACGGTTAAGGAAAACCTTGAGTTTTACGCTGATTTGTATGATGCTCCAAAGGATAAAATTAATGCGCTAATTGAGCGCTTTGAACTGCCGGCTAAGAAGAAAGCAAAAGAGCTGAGCGGAGGATTTAAGAGAAGGCTGAACCTGGCAATTTCGCTATTGTATGACCCAAATATCCTAATACTTGATGAGCCCTCAACAGGGCTTGATGTTCCCTCAAGGAGAAAGCTCTGGGAGCTAATAGAGAGCTTTAAGGAGGAGGGAAAGACAATTCTCCTAGCTACTCATTACATGGAAGAGGCTGAGGCTTTAGCTGATAGAATTGCGATAATGAATGAAGGGAAAATTATAGCGATTGGAACTGCGGACGAGCTGAAAGCCTTGATTGGAGAGGAGAGCATAATCCAAGTCGAAGGCCTTCTTAAAGGGATTGAAAAACTCAGGGAGGAGTTTCCAAGGCTAATTGAGAAGGATGGCATTTTGAGGATTCAAGTTAAGAACCCAAGAGAGTCTCTTCCAAGAATTGTTGAGATTCTAATTTCTCAGGGCAGTGAAATTAAGGCTGTAAAAGTTGAAGAACCAACCCTTGAAGATGTCTTCCTAAAGCTCACGGGGAGGGGATTGGAATGAAGCTGAGAGCAATTAAAGGCATAATTTTGAAAGATTTGAAAGAGATTAGGAGGGAAAAGATGGTCATATTCTGGATTTTTGTGTTCCCTCTCATGTGGATAACTTTATTAGGAGGCATTTGGGGAGGAGAAAATCCACCAATAACGATAGCCGTTGGAGTGGTTTACTTCAACGAGACTACACCATTTACAGCTTATGATGTTGTGAAAATAATGGAAAACGTGACTATCGAGGGGGTTCACATCTTTAACATCAAAACATATCCAAGCGAAAGCTCTGGAGTTGATGCGCTGGAGCATGGAAGAATTGATGCACTGATAGTGTTTCCGAAGGGCTTCGGGGCAAACATAACGAGAGGACTGCAGGCAAGGGTTTACGTTTATTTTGATAAGAGTGACCCGCAGAACTATCAAATTGTCAGTGGGGCAATAAAAGGCTTCTTCTCTGAATTCGAGAAGAGAATGCAGGAAAAGAGCATTGAAATTACATTCCAGTATATGGAGAGATACATGCCAAAGGATATTCCAATTAGCATAGAGGAAATCAAAGAGCATCTTCTTGCAATGGTAAATCCGCTGGTGTTTGAAGAGAAGGAAGTTAAAGGAGAGACAGCTTCAGCGATTCAGTTCTATGTTACGAGCTTTATAGGAATCCAGTTCCTCTTCGCTACAATGCTCAGCATAGGGGCTGGAACACTTGAGGAGATAGAGAGGGGAACTCTCAGAAGAATAGTTGCCTCACCTGCGACTGCTTGGGACTTCCTAATCGGCAAGATGCTCTCAACGTTCATTACAATAATGGTAAGCATATTCATCGGAATAACCTATGCAAAGCTTGCCTTTGGAGAAACGGTATTTCCAAGTCCTCTTGGCTGGCTGATAATCTTTATAGCTGCAGTGTTTTCGATGAGCCTTGGACTGGCTATAGCCATGGGAACGAGGAGCATAAAGGCAACAAATGCAATAGTCAACTTGGTTTCGATGCCTCTACTGGCTTTAGCGGCCATAGTTGTCCCTGAGAGCATCCTTCCAGAGTGGGCGAGGCCGATAGCGAATTACTTCCCATTGGGTAGGGCTTTGAAGGACTTAAGGTTGCTTGAGCTTTATCACAGACCTGCAAGCGAGATAATGCCCGATGTGCTCTGGCTTGCCCTTGGCAGCTTCGGCATGTTGGTGATTGCAGTGCTGCTCTATAATTGGGCTGTGAAGAGATTGAAATAATGTCGTTAGGGAGCTAACCTCTACCGTCCTTAAAAAGCCTTGAAAACACAAAGGGAACCAGAAACATCATCGCAAATGTGGATAGCGCAAATACTGGCAGTCCGGGAGCCCCAGATTTCCAAGCCACATAGCCAGCACCGCTGACGAACAGACCAGCAGCTGTCATTATTGCCCTCCTTTTGGGAGATATCTCTGATGTATCTGGAAGATTGAAGTGTCTAAATGCAGAATACCCAATGACTGCACCAATAAGTGACCCCTCGACTATTGAAAATGTTTCGTTGGCATATCCCACTACCCTTGACACCACTGGAAGCAGAAGGCTTAGAATGATCCCCAGTAGGGCAACTTTTGGCGTATATTTGATTTTTTCCTTTAGATATACCCCAATAGAGATAACTGCTGTTCCCAGTGCAATTCCCCCAAATATATCCCTCCAGTAGTGGACTCCCAGAACTATCCTTGAAAGCGAAATCAGGGCTATCATAGTCAGGCAGAAAACTCTAACCCCAATCCCTTCCTTTGTGTAGGCAAAGTAACCAAAGACCATGCTCGAGCCTTGGGCATGTCCGCTTGGGAACCCGTATCCCTTAGCTTCAACTATTCTAAGATTTTCTGAAGGTCTTGGCAGCTTGAAGAAGTTTTTAAGGAACAAATTGAGCCACATGCCGAGAATGAAGGGAATAAAGAGCGCTATCCCATAGGATGAGCTGTAGCCGAGGTATATCACTGGGATTAGGATCATGTAGAATTTTTCGTATCCAAGGAATGTTATAGCCTTCCAAAATGCATAAACTTGAAAGTACGTTGCCAGAATGGAAAAGAGCAAGAGAAAAATTGAAACTATAAGTAATGCCTTGTCAAGTTTCCTCATAACTACACCTCAGAGGTATTTCTCGAAAAACTCCAGAATTCTCTTCTTGTATTCATCCTTTGCTATGAGTATTGTCCTGACATGGGGAGCTTCTGTAACCCAAAGCTCAACGTTTGGATTGATTTTCTTGTTCCTCTCGTAGAACTCTTGAATTTCTTCAACTTTGACGAGCGGGTCTTTCTTTCCGGCTATTAGTAGGAGAGGCTTCTTTACTTTTTCTGCATATTCTAATGGGTGAACAGGTTTTCCGCCACTTATCAGCATTGTGAATGGCTTAACAAAAATATACAGCCACTCTGGGAGCTTTGCAAAATATCTCAGGCCTCTTGCCCCTGTTTTATCAAGGTGCATTGGTGGAGAATCAGCAACTCCGCAGCAAATTCTTTCGTCTTCAGCTAAAGCCCTTATAGTAACCATTCCACCCATTGAAAATCCGATAAGGCTTATCTTCTTGGCTTTCTCTGGATGATTTTTCTTAAGCCAATCAATTGCCGAGATTAGGTCAATCAGCTCTTTGTCTCCAACTGTCGTGTATTTCCCTTCGCTCTTCCCATGTGCTCTGAAATCAAAGGCAAGGACGTTGTATCCGGCTTTCAGCAGAATTTCCATCGTCGGCTTTATGTAGAGGTCGTTCCACTTGCTTGAGGTGTAACCGTGGAGCGGGATTACAGTTTTTTCATTTCCTCGGTCAATCCACCATGCGTGAAGCTTTAAGCTGTCTTTTGTTTGTATCGTTACCTCCTCGTAGTCGTAGCCTAAATCTTTTGGCGTCCATTTCTCAATTTCTCTCGGCGGCTTAACCATTTTGTACGCTACAAAGACCACAAAGAGAAAAAAGATTACTAAAAGAACAATTAGGATTTCCGGAATCATGACTTCTCACCTGCTTCAAGGTTCTTCATGTGCCATATCATTGGCATTGCCAACAACACAAGCAGTGCACCGATTGGGAATAAAACACGATAATTTTCACCGGCTAAATCAACTATTGCACCACCAATTGTTCCTGCCAAGAGCACTGGTAGTGAGCGAGTAGCCTCAAAGAAGCCGTAATATCTGCCTGTAAATGCTTCTCTTTCATAGTGGGTTAGTAAATCACCAATAACTGGATAAGATGCTGCCATTAGTATTCCCCAACCTATTCCTGCTATTCCCAAAGCTATCACTATCTCTGCTTGCGTGCTTATGAACCATCCCCAGAGCTGTGGCAGGGCAAAGATGATGCCTCCAAGGATTATGCTAAGTCTCCTTCCAAGTTTGTCGTAGATTATTCCTCCGGGTAGGGCTCCGAGCAAGACTGTGATGTTAAAGAGGGCCATTAGGTATAAGCCGAGAGATGTCACGGCTTTAACGTTCTCTTCAGTGGCTGAGCCATGGAGGATAAATGCAAGAATTCCATAGAGGAAGATTGCTATGAACTCAAAGCTCATCCACCAGAGGGTCTGGGCTGCATAGAACTTTAAGAAGTCCCTGTTTTCAACTATGCTCTTTAAATACCCAATAAGGCTTTCATCTTCTTCGATTTCTGGGGCTTTCGGCTCTTTAACTATAAAATACACAAACAATGCTGCACCAATGAGAAAGAGGGCGGTTATTATGAAAGGTATCTTGAGGTAAGGGGTTTGGGCTAAAGCTTTTATGCCCTCAGCTTCTCCTGTTTCAGCAACAGCTTTGGCTATTAAAAATCCAGCCAATCCAAAGAGGAAAAGATTGCCAGCCCACTCCAAAAGCGTAATTACACCACTCGCTTTTCCTCTTTCACCGCTCTCTATTGTGTCTGGCATTAAGGCTCTGAATTGTGCGGTGTATAGGTGCATTGAGAAGTAAAAGAATGCCAGTGTTAGTGCAAAACCTGCTAATGGTGCTCCAAGTGCATAAGCAGTGTAAATCATCAACGCTGCAACTCCAGCTAATGTACCTCCAATCATTATGAAAGGTCTTCTCCTTCCATGTTTTGATTTTAGTGTATCGCTGTAATATCCCAAGAGTGGTGGAATTAACAATCCTATGATTCCTTCAAGGGCTAAAATTGTTCCTTTGACAAATGCAGACTGAGTATAGCTGGAAAGCAATGGGAATGAAAGTCCCTTATTTAATGCCCATCCCACACTTCTACTAAAACCGAGAAGCGCCAATCCTAAAACTACTCCCCAGCTAAATTTTTTACGCTCCATTGCATCCCCTCCGTTTTTGCTAAATAAAAATTAGGTCTTGGGAAGTTTTATGCTTTATGGTGGTCGAAAAACAAGAAAAAAGCAAAAAGAACGTTAGTCCATGTCTGAAATTAGCTTATATATGTCC
This sequence comes from uncultured Thermococci archaeon, assembly GCA_964615185.1. Taxonomy (GTDB): domain Archaea; phylum Methanobacteriota_B; class Thermococci; order Thermococcales; family Thermococcaceae; genus Thermococcus_B. The sequence goes on along the minus strand of CAZTOS010000012.1, from coordinate 19,514 downwards.
TGTGATGTTTCCCGTATCCTAAGAATCCAAAAGGGATATCCTTTTATAGCTGAACTTCTTGTTCGTTACTTGGCTTTGGTGTATAAATTTGCTGTGTTGTTTTGGGTGAGGAGAATGGGCGTCATCGTGCTGGGGCATAGCGGTTTTAAAAGTGTATATCCAGAAAACACTATAATAGCCTTTGAAAGGGCAATTAAAGCTGGAGCCGATGGAATTGAGTTTGATGTTTGGCTCACAAAAGATGGAAAGCTGGTTACACTTCATGACGGCAAATTTAGGACAAATGGTGAAGTTTACTGCATCAAGGAGCTGAGCTTAAAGGGGCTTAGAAAGCTCCACCCTTACGGCAAATTTATCCCAACTGTTGATGAGCTTTTTGAAAGGTTCCCCAACTCGATTTTTAATATTGACGTGAAGGATAAAGAAGCTGTAAAGCCTCTTTTAAAACTTGCTGAGGAGTTTGATAGCTTTGATAGACTCATATTCTCATCTCCAAGCCCTGAGATGCTTAAACTTATTAGGGAACATTCTAAAGAAGCTAAGCTTGGATTTTCCATAGTCACGGAAACGGGAATAGCCAAGGTGGCATTGCTTAAAAGAAACTTAAAGTTGTATTCTCTTCACGTGCCGTTGGATGGCATCAGCTATGTGGGATTTCCTATGTTTGTTGCTCTCTTAAAGTGGGCGAGAGGACTGGGAATTAAGGTCTTTATGTGGAACTATGAAATGGATGAGCTTTTCTGGTTGCCCAGATTAAAGGGATTATATGACGGAATTATTGCAGATAACGCTGTAAAAGTGCTGAATCTCGTAGAATTAGGCGTTCTTTAGGCAAAATGTTTTTAAACTGCGGAGGGTGTCTCTTTTGAGGCGATGGATATGCCAAGCTGGGAAGAAAACAGAGTTTTAGTCTTAGGACATAGAGGTTTTATGTCAAAATATCCTGAAAACAGCATTTTGGCGTTTGTTGGGGCAATTAGTGCAGGTGCAGATGGTATTGAGCTTGATGTCTGGCTGACCAAAGATGGAAAAGCCATAATAATGCACGATGAAACTTTAGAAAGAACTGCAAAGATAAAGAAAAAGACTAAGGATGTTACTCTTGAAGATATAAAATCAGCTGACCTGGGAATGGGGCAGAGGGTTCCAACCCTTGAGGAAGTTTTTCAAGCTATCCCAAAGGATGCTCTCGTTAATATTGAGATTAAAGATGTTGATGTTGCAGAGGAGAGCATTAAAGTTGTTAGAGATTTTGATGCCTGCGATAGGGTGTTAATTTCTTCATTCAACATCGATGCCCTCAGAAAAGTTAGAGAATACAGTAAAGATGTTAGGCTTGGTCTTTTGATTGATAATGAGCAGATAGTTCCACAGATTCCCAAACTAAAGGAGGAACTTAACCTCTGGTCTGTGAACGCTCCTATGGAAGGAATCCCAATCATTGGGTTTGAAAAGTTCAAACAAGCGTTGGCATGGGCTAAGAGTCTGGGATTGAAGATTGTTCTCTGGGCTGAAAATGATGAACTGTTCTACATAAATGACAACTTAAAGCGCTTAGTGGGTCTTTTTGATGTTGTCATTGTCAACGATGTTGTGAGAATGATTGACTATTTGAGGAGTTTGGGTTTGAGGTAATTTCTTCTTTCCATTCTATTGTTGAATTCTTTACCTAAAAATGTGTGAGCGTATTCCTCTCAATAGCTTTTATTATCGTTTCCATGCCATACATTAGGTAAACTTTGTACTTCACTCCCCAATAGTCCAGGAACTCTTTGAACTTGTAGGTATTCTCTACAGGGATTAAAACCACCCAAGGAGCTAAGAACATGCCATTAAGCTCTTTGAGAATTCCACCTTTTCCATCTCTTCCCTTAAGGGCAAAATTGAATTTATTCCTCTCATTTCGATTTAACTCCTCAACGCTTATATTGAAAAGGCTATAGCTCTCTCCGTTCATAAGCTCGTGGATGGGCTTTTCTTTGGTGAGGGAAAAACCACTTATGACAATTCCGGGAGTAGCTAAATAATTTGGATCCCAAAGGTTTTCTAAGTTAATAGCTTTGACATCCAATTTCTCATGGGGAAACCCCAAGTCTAAGAGCCTTTGTTTAAACTCAAAAGCCAATTCAAAGCGATCACTTTCTTTGCCTCTCCTAAGGATAAGCATAAAGTCAAAATCATTAGGATTTTTCTTTCCAAGTACTGTGGATCCATAAAGAACTATATCAAAAACTTGCCTATGCTCCCTTTTGAAAGCCTTAGCTACCCTGATGATCTTATTCAATTCTATCGGTAAGCCTGAAAACTGCATTTCTTAACTCCCCCGCTTCCCTCTTTGTAATCCTCCGCTCATAGGCATCCCTATAAAAGCTGAAAAATCTATCCACTATCCTATACACATCAGGATAATAACGTCTTAAAATGAAGAATCTCTCTCCATGATTCTTTGGCTCCAAGTTTAAGTCTTCAATGTATTTTTGCTTTAAATCATCCAAATTTATTGGCATGTTATCGCCTCCTTGTAGTCATGACTACATCAAAGCCATATAAAAGCCTTTCTGTAGTCATGACTACAAACATAGGTTTGTTAAGAGCAAAATTTCAAGAAAAGTTCAATAGCTTAAAGGAGAAGCTTGAAAAGCTTAGGAAAACCAGTTTTGACTGAGCGAGAGGCTTTATAAAAGAATCTTGGAAGAAGTTGGAGAGGATTAGGTTTCCTTTGCTTTCTTCATGCCGATTTCAACACCTTTGGCGATGGCTTCTTGGAGGAGTTGTTGAGTCTTAAAGAATCTATACCTGCGATAAGCAAGAATCCCAATAATTAAAGCGGCAAATGCTGATAAACCATCAATCATAGCCAAATATAAATTTCCAGAGAAGTAATACGCCATAGGGTTAAATAAAAACCCTAACGTCCAAATGAATATGGAGCTTTTGTATATTCTTTCTGAATCTTCAAGAGACTCTCCTAGGATGCTACCTTTTTTCCTCTGGACATCCCAGATGCCCAAAAACACAATGAAGGCATAACCAATGCCTAGGAAGTATCCAACCCCTACAGAGATATAATCAGTAACCATTTCCCTTCTCCCTCCGGGTATTTCCCTTCTCCCGAAGGGTTAATATATAAGCTCTGCAACATCCATAATTAGGGGCTTGCAATGGGTATTAGCGAGGAGATTAAGCTTCATCTCAAGTTTGCTGAGGAAGAGCTTGCATCAGCCAATGCGCTGTTTGAGCTTGGATATTACAGAGATGCAATAAGCAGAGCATACTATTCCATGTTCCATGCAGCGAAAGCCCTTCTTTTGACAAAAGGCATCAATCCCAAAAAGCATTCTGGAGTCGTCAAGATGTTTGGATTGCATTTTGTGACAGAAGGGTTCATTGAGGAGATATACGTCAAGGCTCTTAGCCGTGCATTTGCTTTGAGATCGAGGGCTGACTATGACATATACTATTCCCCAGCAAGTGAAGAAGCCAGAGAAATCGTTGAGAGTGCTGAGGCATTTTTAGAGAGAATTAAGAGTGCACTGGAGATGATTGTTGATGAAGAAAAAAGCCCTTGAGGCTTTTTTGAAGGAGCTGAAGGATAAGTTTGGAGATAAAATTGAGGAAATCATTGTTTTTGGTTCTTATGCAAGAGGGGATTATGACGAAGAGAGCGATATAGATGTTATGATAGTCGGTGATGTTTCATTTGATGAAGTTATAGATGTCTCAACAAAAGTGCTCCTCAAATATGGTGAGCTTATAAGTCCAATAGTAATTAGTCCTGAGGAATTTAAAAGAAGGGATGACTCATTCATACAGACTGTTAAAAGAGAGGGAATAAAAATTTAAGCTTCTTTTGCCTTTTTCATGCCAATTTCAGTGCCTTTAGTAATTGCCTTTTATGTATTCGCTTTTGTCAACCTCTTCGGCAAGTCTACCGAAGAGTTAATATATCCCATCTGGGAACTTAAATTGGTGAGAATAATGGGCATTATTGTTGAGGCTGTTTACGAGAATGGTGTTTTTAAGCCATTGAAAAAGGTAAATATCCCCGAAAAGGCAAGGGTTAAAATTAGGATTGAAATTTTTGGCATGCTGAAAGATTGGAAAGCTGATGCGCAGGAGATAAAGGATGAGCTGAGGGAAGTGCATGGCTAAGTACTTTGCTGATACTTATGCGTTAATTGAGATTTTAAAGGGTAATCCAAATTATCAGAGCTATTCTGCTGAAGAGCTTTACACCACTGAGTTTAACTTATTAGAACTTTCTTATGCTCTTGTTAGGGATTTTGGGAGCAGAAAGGCAGAAGAAATACTTGAAATTGTGAAAAGCGCAGTTAATGTTGTTTCTCCTTCTATTCATCATTATGTTCTTGCTTCAGAGATGAGAATTAGAGAAAAGAAGAAAGGGAAAAAGCTTTCTTTGATAGATTGCCTTGGTTATGTTGTGGCAAAGAGCTTGGGAATGAAGTTCCTAACGGGAGACAGGGAATTTAGGGGAATGGAAAACGTTGAGTTTGTGAAATAACTAAGTTTCTTTTGCCTTTTTCATGCCAATTTCAACGCCTTTGGCTATGGCTTCTTGAAAGCGTAATTCTTTTGCCCTATTTCCATATCTGTAGCCCATGATAAGTGCAATCATGCCAAAGACCATCATAATGCTACCTGCCTTAATTGAGTTTAAATCGGCTGTAATCAGAAAATCCATCCCTAACATAGTAGAAGCAAGCATCAAGAGAGCGGCACTTATGTACCATTCTTCAGAGGTCTTTTTAACATCCTTGTAGTCATTTTCATGAACATATTTTCGGATAAGTGCATACTCCATGACTAACCCTATTAACCCAAAAATACCTCCTACCGCCCCTACATTGACTTCAACCATTTCCCTTCTCCCTCCGGGTATTTATGTATTTTCCTTCTCCCGAAGGGTTAATATGGGATGAGGGGCATCAGCCCCTGAGAGATGAGAAAAAAGCGAAGTACGAAGTGAAGTCCATTACAGCTAATTTCTCTACAAAAGCATTGCTTATTTGGTAGAGATAGTTTGTACGTCTTCTGTTTTCATGTAGGGGTATTGTGAACCTAACTTGAGCCCACAGATTGGTCTTGATTTGTGTTCTCTATTCTTTTGTGCCCAAAGGGCGCTTATCTAAGTAGAACACATACAAATATGGCCAATTGAGCTAAGGAGTTCGCTCAAACGGCTGAATTTTGTTGGGTGACGTACGAATTTTGATCAAACTTTCCCAAAGTTTGCTACCGAAGAGTTAATATATCTAACTTGGTGATTTTTCATTTTGGTGGACATCAATGGACAAGTTTATACTTTCTCTTGATGAAGGAACAACTTCTGCTCGAGCGATGATCTTCGACAAGGAGAGTAACATCTTAGGGGTTGGACAGTACGAATTTCCTCAGTACTATCCAAAGCCTGGTTGGGTTGAGCATAACCCTGAAGAAATCTGGAACGCTCAGTTTAAAGCAGTAAAAACCGCCTTAAAGAACGCCAAAATTACTCCAGAGCAGATAACGGCAATTGGAATAACAAATCAGAGGGAAACAACGATAATCTGGGACAAAGATGGAAAGCCTGTTTACAACGCTATTGTCTGGCAGTGCAGAAGAACTGCGGAGATGATTGAAGACATTAAGCGAAATTATGGAGAGATGATAAAGGAAAAAACCGGTTTAGTTCCGGATGCATATTTCTCGGCATCAAAGATCAAGTGGCTTCTTGACAACGTCCCAGGTTTGAGAGAAAAAGCTCAGAAAGGGGAAGTGATGTTTGGAACAATTGACACCTTCCTGATTTACAAGCTCACGGGTGAGCATGTTACTGACTATTCCAATGCTTCAAGAACGATGCTCTTCAACATCAAGAAGTTAGAGTGGGATGAGGAGCTTTTGGAAATCTTCGGAATTCCAGATGCAATTCTGCCTGAGGTTAAGGAGTCAAGTGAGATTTATGGTTATACTAAAAAAGAGCTGTTTGGTGTTGAGATTCCAGTAAGCGGAGATGCTGGAGATCAACAGGCCGCTCTTTTCGGTCAGGCATGCTTTGATGAAGGTATGGTGAAAGCAACCTATGGTACTGGGAATTTCATACTCGTTAATACGGGAGATAAAATAAAGTATTCCCAAAACCTTCTTACGACCATAGCTTGGGGGTTGAATGGAAAAGTCAGCTATGCCCTCGAGGGAAGCGTTTTTATAACCGGTGCAGCTGTCCAGTGGCTCAGGGATGGGTTAAAAATCATCAATAGTGCAGCTGAAACTGAGGAACTTGCATCAAAGTTAGCATCAAATGATGGAGTTTACTTTGTACCAGCCTTTGTTGGTCTCGGTGCTCCTTACTGGGATCAGTTTGCAAGGGGTTTGATAATTGGAATTACGAGAGGGACTACAAGGGAGCACCTTGCGAGGGCTACGCTTGAGGCGATAGCGTATCTCACGAAAGATGTGATAGATGAGATGGAGAAGGAAGTTCCAATCAAAGAGCTTAGGGTTGATGGAGGAGCAACCAAGAACAACTTCCTCATGCAGTTCCAGGCTGACATCTTAGGAAAAACGGTCATAAGACCTGTTGTTCAAGAGACAACTGCTCTGGGAGCTGCGTATCTGGCTGGTTTAGCAGTGGGCTACTGGGAAAGCTTGGAGGAAATCAGAGAACTTTGGAAAGTTGAAAAAGTGTTTGAGCCAAAGATGAACGAGAAAGAGAGAGAAAAACTCTACAAGGGCTGGAAAGAGGCCGTAAAGAGAGCTTTAGGATGGGCCAGAGTTGTGGAAAGTTGACTTTCCTAACTTTTCAACTCTTTTTTGAGGGTAGCGGATCCAAGAAAATACTTAAGCTCGGCTTGATTGGATAAATTTTAAAAATTTAAAAGCTTTGCCAAGTATTTGTGTTGAGCTGGAGGTGTAATCATGAAGACTAAAGTCGCTATTATCGGTGCGGGGATTGTTGGTGCGAGCATTGCCAGAGTTCTCAGCAAGTATGAGAATCTTGAGGTTCATCTCATTGAGAAGGAAGCTGATGTCGGTTGGGGAGTCAGCAAGGCAAATACAGCTTTAATCCATGGAGGTTACGATGATGACCCGGACAAATATCCAATGAGAGCAAAGCTGTGCATAAAAGGAAATCGCTTATGGCACCAATGGGTTAAGGAGCTTGAGATTCCCCACATGTGGAATGGGGCGTTAATTATAGCGCTTAAAGATGAGGACTTTGATGAGCTTGAGCGGTTGTTAGAGAGAGGAAAGAGGAATGGCGTTCCGGAGATGAGGATAATTGATAGAGAGGAACTCTTTCATCTCGAGCCCAATGTGAATCCAAACGCCTTGGGCGCTCTTTATGTTCCAATAGTTGGCCAGATAGAGCCAATACCAGCTGTAATTGCAATTGTTGAGAATGCTGTTGCCAATGGGGTAAAGGTTCACTTAGAGACAGAAGTTAGAGGTATAAAAGTAGAGAACGGGGAAGTTAAAGGTATTGAGACGAGCAATGGCTTCATTGAGGCCGATATTGTAATAAATGCTGCTGGTCTCTATGCTGATGAAATATCGAAGATGGCTGGAATTGATTACTTCGAAATTCACCCGAGAAAAGGCGAATACTGGATTTTTGATGAAGGAATTCCGGGTCCAAATCATGTTCTCTTCCCAACACCAACTCCAATAAGCAAAGGTGTTGTTGTCACAACTGAAATTTCTGGTCATCTAATGATTGGGCCAAACGCTCAAGATTTGCCTAAGGACTACAAAAACGACACAGGCACAACGAGGGAGGGTCTTGAAGAGGTCTGGCAAAAAGCTCGGGAAATCTGGCCAAATTTGCCTCCGAGATGGAAGGTCATCAGGACTTTTGCTGGGTTAAGACCAGAGCCCACTGGAGGGGACTTTATAATTAAGGCTGAGAAAGAAGTTCAAGGCTTTATAAATGTTGCCGGAATTCGCTCACCTGGCTTAACCTCAGCCCCAGCAATCGGATACGAAGTTAGGGACATCATTGAGAGGGATTTGGGAATCAAGCTTAAGGAAAAGGAGAAGTGGAACCCATATCGCAAAGAAATCACTCACTTCTTCATGCTTCAGCTTAATCAAATCAATGAACTCGTAAAGAAGAACCCAGCTTATGGCAGAATTGTCTGCCGCTGTAACAAAGTTAGCGAAGGAGACGTTTTGGAGGCAATTGAGAGGATGAAGTTCATTGGGGTTAAAACGCCGAGTGTTGATTCAGTTAAGTTCAGAACAAAAGCAACAAGTGGAACCTGTCAAGGCTCATTCTGTAAGGTGGTGATAATCAATCTGCTGGCTAAAGAATATGGCATCCCTCCGTGGAAAGTTACACTCAAAGGCAAAGGCAGCGAGATTGGTATTGGGGATGTTAAAGTCCTCCTTAGGGGTGAGGCTTAATGAATACACTTCAATACGATGTTGTCGTTATTGGCGGTGGTCCAGCGGGTTTAGCGGCTGCTGTTAAAGCTAAAGAGCATGGATTAAATGTCCTTCTCCTTGATGAGAACGATTATCTGGGTGGAATTTTGCCGCAGTGCATTCATCCGGGCTTTGGAATTCACTATTTCAGGGAAGAGCTTACTGGACCAGAGTTCTCTCACAGATTCGTGCAGAGGGTTAAGGATTTTAAGATTGACTACTTTGTGAAGGCAAGAGTTCTTGAGATTAAGAACTATTCAGACTTGGAAAAGGTTGTGATGTTCACTTCGCCTGAAGGTGCTTTTGAGGTGTGGGCTAAGGCAATTATCTATGCCGCTGGAGCAAGGGAACGGCATGCATTTGAGATCGGCATTGTTGGAGATAGAGTGGCTGGGATCTATACGGCAGGAGAAGCTCAAACGCTCATGGACATTTACGGTGTAATGCCGGGAAAAGAGGTCGTGATAGTGGGCTCTGGAGATGTTGGCTTGATAATGGCTCGCCGCTTTGCACTTGAGGGGGCAAAAGTCAAAGCAGTGATTGAGCTGATGCCTTATCCCGGGGGTTTGGCGAGAAATGTAGTGATTCTGAGGGATTTCAACATTCCCCTATACTTGAGTCATAAAGTTGTTGAGGTCAGGGGAAAGAAGAGGGTTAAGAAAGTTAAGGTCGTAAAAGTTGATGAAAACCTAAGAGAAATTCCAGAAACTGAGTTCTGGATCGAGTGCGATACTGTTGTAATTTCAGCCGGTTTGATTCCACAGGTGAAGCTCTTAACGGACATAGGTGTTGAAATAGATCCAGCCACTGGAGGGCCGGTAGTTAATGATCTCTTAGAAACCACAATTCCGGGAATATTCGTTGCTGGGAATTCTTTGCTGATAAATGACTTGGTGGATTATGTTGCTGAGCAAGGTGAATTGGCCGCTTATGGAGCAAAGCTATTCATTGAAAACGGGGGAATTCCAGCTGAAAAGTGGATAAAGCTTGAAAAAGGCAAAAACATTCGCTTAGCTGTTCCTCACTACTTAAGCGGCAAGAGAGATGTTTACATTTATGCAAGAGTCAAAAAACCCATGGAAAATGTTGTACTTAACTTTCCAGAGATTGACAGGAAGATAAGACTGCCTGTTGTGAGACCCGCAGAAATGCTCAGAATTCGGCTTAGGAAAGAGGAGATAGCGAAAGCTAAGGACAAGATTACAGTGGAGGTGATTCAGCAATGACTGTGTATAAGTTTACGTGCATCATCTGCCCGCTTAGCTGTGATATTGAAGTGAAAGTAGAGAACGGAGAGATTAAGGAAATCAAAGGCTACACATGCCCAAGAGGGAAAGAATGGGCTATTGAGGAGATTACAAACCCTAAACGTGTTGTCATGAGCGTAATTAAAGTCAAGAACGGCAATATGTCAACGGTTTCCGTCAAAACCACCAAGCCAATTCCAAAAACAAAGATTCCAGAACTCATGAAGCTTTTGGCAGAGATTGAAGTTGAAGCACCAATAAGAGTTGGACAGATAATCCTTGAAAATCCTCTTGGCTTGGATACAAAAATAGTTGCAACGAGGGAAGTTGAAAAAGCTTAGTTTTTTCTGTTTTGAGGCTTTTTCTGTGTATCTAAAGGAACAGATTCACTTTTGAGTTCTCGAAGCCATTCTGGAGAGGTATACAAATATGTTATATTTACTTCATAAGTGGCAAATATGGTTCTGATTTCATTGGTTGGCAAATAGATGCTTGTGTGAGTTCCGTTAATTAGGAGCTTCACTGGCAGATTGTCCCTCACAAAAATGCTTGCATTTAGGTTCAGTTTGTATAGGTCATAGTCGCTTTTTTCTTCTCTTTGATATTCAACTACAAAAACATACGTTTTCTCATGTTTTTCTATGGACACCATAGTTCCATTTATCAAAAACTCTCTGATGAGAATCCTGCCCCAATTGAAAGGAGTAGCGTTTTTGAGAAATTGCCTCTTATTTTGGGTATAGTGCCTGAGAGATGTTCGCTCAGTATCGTTTATTATCACCTTGCCGTTGCTAATTACGAGTTCATAGAAATAGTAGATGTCATCATATATTGCATCCTGTGAAATGGATTTCCCAGCTTCGTAAATGCTCACTTGCTCCATATATGCTTCCATTTTCTTTAAGCTAACACCACCATGCAGGATAGTTGTTGAGTTACCTGATTTTTCAAACTCTTTAATGTATGCGTGATATTCAAACTCATCAACTTTCTCTAAGGCATTTAAAACCTCAGTTACGGAAGGGGTAGCTTGAAAGAATGTACCAAAAATAAGAACTAAAATAAAGGAAATAGCAATAATGCCAATAGTATATTTCCTCATTTCTCAGCTTCCTCCATAAGAGTTTCAACCCATTTTGGAAGCCTATATTCGTAGGAGAACTCTATTGTGTAATCCCCTGTTGCATTTATTGTTTCGTTGGAGTATAAGTATGTTATCTTTGCATTGCTTTTCATTTTCAATGATATAGGCCGTCCATCTTTGTCTACAATGAGTATCCCAGCTATACTTTCCCTCACAAGTTTTTTCATCATGTTCATGTACTCTTGAGTTTCACTTGCATTGCTAGGATATGACTGCAATATGCTTGGTGTTGAAATGTACTGCCTGTACAGGACAAATTTAATCTCATACTTGTTTCCTTTTTTTGTTGTCTCTGTGATGTTCACCTTTGATAGTAGATCTTTTACGTTAAGTAATTCATCCCTGCTCTCGATGAATTTATTGAGTACTTGATCTTTAGGTAGGTCTGGATAATACTGTTCATATACCCTGTAGATGTCATTGATGGTAAATGTCCATGTCCCGCTGTTTTTCTTTCCGTTTTCATTACTCTCCATCTTTACATAATTTTTTGATCCGTCGAAATATTGCAGCATTTTTGTTCTTTGAAATTGACCATTGGAATATGTTGCATTTATTTCTAACAGCTCAAAGAACTGCTTTTCTTGTCTGTTTATTCCCGAATATATGTAGATTTCCCTTGTTAGTGAGGGGTACTTCATTATCATCTTTTTCTCGTAAGTGTATGTATCGATGCTGTCGATTGCCTTCAAAATGGTGTCTTTGGTCGGAGGCTTGGATGTCTGCAGGCACCCTGAAAAGCCCACAATGAGAATGACTGTAACAAGTAGTCCAAGGAGTTTCTTCATTTTTTCTCGACCTCATAGACCCATTCTGGAAGCTGGTATTTATAGCTGACGGTTACGTTATATCCAACATAGCTTTCAACGGTTATATTTGTGACTAAATATGTTTCAATAGTATGCTTCTTGGTCTCAAATTTTACAGGTAGAGAATCGTTATTAACCCATGCAATACCCATTATGTTCTCCGTAACGTTTCTTTTCAGCGTATTTATGTAATCTTGTATTACTTCAGAGTTTTCTGCATTTGCGTTCAGAAATGTTGGAGCTTTCTCATAATGTCTGACAAGCTTGAATGTAATTTCGTAGAATGCTCCGTCTTTTTCGATTAATGTGATAGTGGCATTTTCCAGTATCTCTCTCAAATTAGCCAGTGAATCTCTGGTTTTTATCATTGTTTCAATGAACTCTTCTCTGCTCATGTTGTTGTATTTGCTCATGTTCATGTAGATTTCATCAATTGGTATTTTCCCGGTTCTGGTGGTATTCCTTTTTGAATCTTCAACTTTGAAATAAACATATGAGCCCTCAAAATACTGCCACAGCTTAAAGGTGTCATTTCCAATTGTTGTTTTGATGAATTCAAAAAAGCGAAGGGTCTTCCTATTTATCCCAACAACGCCGTAGATGCTGTAAGTCCTGTTTTGAATGATTCTTCTCTCGCTAAACTCATAGGTGTAAGCATTGACGTTATTAAGTGCACTTAGAATTGAACTCTTTGTTGGCTGTTGAACCTGTTGGATGCAACCAGAAGCAGTGGCAAGTACCAACAAGCTCACTAACATAAGAACAGCAAGTTCTTTCTTCATCTCCTCACCAAAATATATTAAACTACTGAGCTTGATAATTTTTGCTGATAAAAGTAAAAATGTCAAAGAGCCTCAAACTTCTGAAGGAATATTTTGAGATCAGTCTTAAAAGGTTCCTGAGCTTTGATTATTTCTTCTTCTAAGAGCTTTCTAAATTCCCTTTCATCAGCAGCCTTTTCTTTTAGTTTATTGGTTGTTTCTTTCAGTTTATCAAAGTATTCTACATAGGGCCTCGCTTCGAACACTGCCTTTTCAATTTTCTTTTCAAGTTCAACCATATCTCCTTCCTCCTACAAACCAGTACCACCATTGTTTCTCTAGATCTTCCTTTTGCCCAAGCATTATAAAGTATCTAATTAACGCCAAGTTTAGGAAGAGCAGCATTATGACGAGTATATAATACGCTGGAACAGCTATTGCAAGGAATGCATAATAATCCCAGATGAAGTGTAGGAAAATTGCCAGTGCAAAATAGTTTGTTACACTATGGATTTTACCTTCTGCTTTAAGTCCATACCCCACACCAACTATAGCACTCCATGTTGCGTGAGCTATTGGTGTTAGGAAGGCCCTTGTTATAGTAGCACCGACACCGTATCCAAGGCCATATAGCAAATTCTCGGTGGCTGCAAAGCCTAATCCAGCAGCAACGCCGTAAACAACCCCATCCATTATCCCGTCCATCTGGCCTGCTTTGTATGGCCATCTAATTGCTAAAGACTTCGCTGGCTCTTCTACAATGCCAGCGGTTAAAGCCAGATAGAATGCTGTCGCTGGGAAGATAGTGTAACCAAAATTTACCCTTCCTGGAGTTAAAATGCTCTCAATTATGAAAGCGACTATAACTGAAAGCGTGCCTCCGAGTATGAATGTCCCTACCACATATCTCTTTGGTTCTGGTTCGAATTTATCCTCATGATAGAAGTACCATAATAATGCCAATGCCGGTGCATAGGCGAAAAAGATTATTGTACTCAGAACATCCATGCTATCACCGAATTAAATTCTGCTTTTAAGCTCTTAAATTTTCCTGAGAACTTCTCTCAACTGCTTCATAGTACTGAAGTTTAAGAGTTCATCTTCAATTGGTACAATGACCTCTGCATCTTCAATGTTGAATTCCAAAAGAAACGGAGAGACAATCTCCCTTAAAATGTCATTTCCGTATGCCCAAGGCGTAAAAGCTGGTAGGACTATGAGTTCATCACTCAGCAAAAAGATAGGAACTTTAATAAGCGCCCCAACTTCATCTCTAAGCCTGATTGCGGGATGCTCATGTCCTATTATGAACTTGCTTCCCTTAACAAGTTTATGTCCATGAACTATTTTCCAGCCGCCGATTTCAAGCTCATCAACAACTTCAACTCCCAACTCCTTAATCCATACTATTCCAACATCATGATTGCCCTTAACGACAACAATCTCGTTTACGAGCGGGGAAATTTCTTCAAAAAATGCTCTTAATTCGAGCTTCTCCCTTCTAAATGGGATGAAGGAATGCTTTAAATCACCGTTTATAATCAGTCTTTTTGGTTTCTCTTTTTGAAGCATAGTTTTTAATGAGCTTATCATTTCATGAAATGCTTTTGGTAAATATGCTCCTTCCTTGGCTAAGCTTTCCTCATAACCCAAATGCAAATCTGCGATAATGAGGTTGTTCCCTATTTTCAATGCCTTATTCGGGAGGGGCTGAGGTCTCATGGTAAACAATAGATTCCTTCGATTTTTAAACCTATTGAATTTTGTTAGGTAAGCAAAACATTTTTAAGTTCGAACTCTGAATAATGTTGGGGAGAGAATTGGCATACATTGGATTTACACAACTTTTTCCAAGCTCCGTTTGGTCTGAGAATTGCGGATAGCGATAAAGGGAAAAATAGCGGTTAGATGGGTGGGGAGTTTGAGCTTAACCTTGAAGAAATAAACGACAAAGATTGGAATGAATTCATTGAAGATACCCTTGAATACCTGAGCGGGGATTAATCATTCTAACTTTCTTTCTTGCTTAATCCTCTCAATTACATCAAATAGACTCCATAAGTCTCTAATTATATGCAAATGGGGAATTTGATTTAGAATTTCCTCTTTTACGTATTTTGCTGTTGGTGGAAAGTAATACCACACATACTCTGTGTTCTCATCTCCTCTACCTATAAAGCGCCAAGGTTTATCATCAACCCATACAAAAATTTCATCTCCATATTTTTCCCTGACAAGTGAAAATGCTTCACAGAGGGTAAGGTCTCTTCCAAAGATTATAACATCATCGAAAAGATCGTAAAATCCACCAACTTTTAAGCGATATTCTTTCATACCATCTATGAAGTCCTCGGCTGAGAATGATATTACTATGTGTCCCTCTTCCTTTAACTTTTTCAAGAGTTCCTTTGCATTGTCAAGTTCCTTTGTAAGCTTTGCTCTTTCCTCAAACCATGTTCTAAAGAACTTTGCTTTGAAGATAAATGGTTGTTTTACTTTTCCACTCTGCTTTCCAAAGTGAGGTCTTTCAAGGTATTCTTCGATTTTTGTAAGGACTTTAGCCCAGAATCCTTTAAATGGAATCCAGCGAAAGTGCTTTTCTAAAGCTCTTCTAAAGGCCTCCTCAACTACCGAATAGCTGTCAACTAATGTACCATCGAAGTCAAATGCAACTATCATCTTTTTTCACCGTAACCTATGATTTAGTCAGCCGTTTAAAGCTTTTTGTTCATATCATATCATAAAGCATATATTCTATTAGCAACAAATATTTAGATGACCATTTAAAAGGTGATGTACTATGGGGAAACAGTATCTACCCAATTTGGCACATGTCAATGAGATGCTTAAAGAAATTGGGTTTAATAGCATTGATGAGCTCTTTTCCGATGTTCCAAAGGAAGTGATGCATGAGTTCAACCTTCCTGAAGGCAAGAGTGAATACGATGTGTTTTTAGAAATGAACCAAATTCTTGACAAAAACAAAACCGTCTTGGAGATGCCATCATTTTTAGGGGCTGGGACGTACTTCCATTACATTCCAGCGCATGTCAAGTATCTCATAGAGAGGAGCGAATTTTTAACATCTTACACACCGTATCAGGCAGAGATCAGTCAAGGAATGCTCCAAGCACTTTTTGAGTACCAAAGCTTGATAGCGGAGCTTGTAGGTTTAGAGATTGTGAATGCCTCGATGTACGACTGGGGGACTGCTTTAGGTGAAGCAGCATTAATGGCAGCAAGAGTTACCAAAAAGAATAAGTTCGTGGTTCCAAAGCACCTAAGCCCAGAGAAGAGGAGAGTCCTTGAGACATATGTCGCTGGGGCTGGAATGGAGATAGTTTATGTTGACTGGAACGAGAAAGGACAGCTTGACTTAGAGAAGCTCAAAGAGAGCGTTGAGAATGCTGCAGGAGTTTACATTGAGATGCCCAACTTCTTTGGGTTGATTGAAGAGAACATCGTTGAGGTTGGCGAAATTGCCCATGATAACAAAGCCCTATTTGTTGTTGGAGTAGACCCAACAATCCTTGGTATAGTTGAAGCCCCTGGCGAATTGGGTGCGGACGTTGTAATTGGTGAAGCTGCTTTCTTTGGAAACCCAATGAACTTCGGCGGTCCAAGGGCTGGAATTTTTGCAACGAGGAATGATAGGAAGCTTATTAGACAAATGCCGGGGAGGATTATAGGAATGACGAAAGACGCTGATGGAAAGAGGGCATTTGTAATGACACTCCAGACGAGAGAACAGCACATTAGGAGAGCAAAAGCAACATCGAACATATGTTCAAATGAAGCCCTTGTAGCGGTTGCAGCAGCAATACACTTAGCTTCACTTGGTCCTCAAGGTCTGAAAAAGCTTGGAGAGATAATTCTCAAGAACACCGCATACTTCAAGAAGAGAATAAGCGAAGTTGCTGAGTTACCCTTTGATGGAATCAACTTCAAAGATGTTCTTGTGCAGTTTGAGGTGCCTTATGACGTAATTCATGAGCGCTTGTTAGAAAAGAACATTCATGGCGGTTATTACATCAAGCCACACTTCCCAGAGCTTGGCGAGAGTGCATTATTTGCAGTGACTGAGACAACAAGAAAAGAATGGATTGAGAAGCTTATAGTCGCGTTGAAAGAGATAATAGCCGAGGCCGAGCTGTGAGGTGATGAAAATGTACAGACAAGCTAAATGGGATGAACCTTTGATATTTGAGCTCTCAAAGCCTGGAAGAGTTGGATTCTCACTTCCAGATCCGATTGAAGATATTGAAGTTAATATTCCTGAAAAGCTCAAGAGAAAGAAGCTTGAGCTCCCAGAGCTGAGCGAGCCAGAGGTTGTTAGACACTACACAAGATTGGGCGAGATGAACTATGGCGTTGACAGCGGAATATATCCTCTTGGATCTTGTACGATGAAATATAACCCGAAGATAAATGAGGAAATTGCCGGGCACCCAAAGGTTGCATTCATACACCCATATCAAGATGAAAGAACAGCCCAAGGAGCTTTGCAAATAATGTGGGAGCTTGAACAGTGGCTTAAGGAAATCACGGGCATGGATCGCTTTACGTTACAGCCAGCTGCTGGAGCCAATGGTGAGTTTACGGGTGTGATGATCATCAGAGCTTATCATCTCGACCGTGGTGAAACTCAGAGGAATGAGATGATTGTTCCGGACTCAGCTCATGGAACGAACCCAGCATCAGCAACAATGGCCGGCTTCAAGGTCATTGAAATCCCGTCGAATGAGCAGGGAATGGTCGATTTAGAGGCTTTGGAGAATGCTGTAGGTGAAAGAACGGCTGGATTGATGCTCACAAATCCAAATACTCTTGGCATTTTCGAGGAAGATATCTTGGAAATCGCAAAGATAGTTCACAAAGCTGGAGGTCTGCTTTACTATGACGGGGCAAACTTAAACGGCATTCTTGGAAAGGTTAGACCTGGAGACATGGGCTTTGATGTTGTTCACGTCAATTTGCACAAAACCTTCTCAACCCCCCACGGCGGCGGAGGACCAGGAGCTGGACCTGTTGGTGTTAAAGACTTCCTGAAGGATTTCTTGCCAGTGCCAGTTGTTGAATACGACGAAGAGAACAACCGCTATTACTTGAACTACGACTTGCCGAAGAGCATTGGAAAAGTTAAAGAATTTTATGGAAACTTTGCCGTTCTGGTTAAGGCATTGACGTATCTCAAGATAATGGGCAAGAGCGGACTTAAGGCTGTAAGCGAGATTGCTGTGCTAAATGCTAACTATCTAACGCAAAAGCTCAAGGGAACAAAGGGTTACGAGTTACCTAACAAGGAGCTTAGAAAGCACGAAGTAGTCTTCAGCGCGGAGCCCATGAAGAAAGAGACTGGAGTCAAAGCCCTTGATGTTGCCAAGAGATTGCTTGATCATGGACTGCATGCACCGACGATTTACTTCCCGCTTATTGTGCATGAGGCTTTGATGATTGAGCCAACAGAAACGGTAACCAAGGAAGACCTTGACTACTATGTTGAAGTTCTCAAGAAGATTAGCGAAGAGGCTTATAGCAATCCCGAAGTAGTTAAGAGTGCTCCGCACAACACTGCCGTTAGAAGGGTTGATGATGTCTTGGCAGCAAAGAGGCCTGTCATCACTTGGAGGATGTACAAGCAGCTTAAAGAGAAGGGAGAGATTGATATCTGAACCTTTCCTTTTTATTTTTCGAAAAATTTAAATACTAATCTACCTTAGTACTAATCATGATTAGTCATTTTGTGAACAGAAAGAGGGAACTTGAAAGGCTTGAAAGAGAGTGGGAAAACGTTCCGTCGTTTGTAGTTCTCTATGGGAAAAGAAGAATTGGAAAAACACGTTTGTTGGTGGAGTTTTCTAAAAATAAAAACGCATTCTTCCACACATTTTTTGAAGGGACAAAAGAGAGCCACATTAAGGCGCTCAGAAAGGAGCTTGCGGAGTTCTTTGGTGATGAAATATTCCTAAGTTTGGATGATTACTATGTTATTTTTAAGTATCTTGCAGGTAAAATAAGTAAAAGAACACTCATTGTGCTTGATGAATTTACATATGCCCTAAGAGGAGACAAAGAATTGGCAAGCAAGCTCCAAAGAGCTTGGGATCACCATCTAAGTAGAAAGCCTGTGATGCTCGTTATCTCTGGCTCATTAATTGGAATGATGCAGAATGAGGTACTCAGCTACTCTTCGCCGCTTTACGGTAGAAGAACCGCTGGCTTTATGTTGAAACCTCTAAACCTCTTTGACTCGCTTGAATTTTTTTGAAAGCTTTGAATATGGAGTTAGGGCATACATGCTCCTTGGAGGTGTTCCCTCGTATTTGATTGTGGCATCTAAGTATAAAAGCATTGAGGAGCTACTGAAATGGGAATTTTTGGCTTCTGAAGGGTTTTTCTATGATGAGCCGTACGTCCTGCTCTCACAGGAGCTCAGGGATCTCAAACTTTACTTTTCCATACTTTCCGCAATTGCTGTTGGAAAAACGAGAATAAGTGAAATTGGAAACCACATTGGAATTGAGGCAAGAAAGCTTTATCCATACCTTGAGAACTTGATCAGGCTGGGCTTTGTGAAAAGGGAGGTTCCAGTTATTGGAAAGAAAAATAGGGGTGTTTACAAGCTAAACGATTCAATGTTGCTGACTTGGTTTTCAACAGTTTATCCCCACAAGACGGAGATAGAAACGGGGGTAATTGATATTGAGGACATCGGGGATGAACTCAACAGGGTCATGGCGCTGAGGTTTGAAGATGTCGCTAAGGAATTTCTTTTAAGGTTAAATAAAACTGAAGAGCTCCCGTTCAGGTTTAAGAAGATTGGAAAGTGGTGGCGTAAGGGTGAGGAGATTGATTTGGTTGCTTTGAATGAGAGGGAGAAAAAAGCCCTGTTTGTTGAAGTTAAGTGGAAGGGTTTGAAAGAGGGGGAGGCAAGGAGGAGTTTAAGGGATTTGGAGAGGAAAAGTGAGTTGGTTGGGCTGGAAGGGTGGGAGAAGTTTTATGGGTTGATAGCAAGGAATGTTGAAGGGAAGGAAACACTCAGAGAAGAGGGCTTTCTTGTTTGGGATTTGAAGGACTTCGAAAGGCTTATTTCATCTAATGGTGAAATTAATGAGTGATGTCCTTG
>CAZTOS010000011.1:0-43746 GCA_964615185.1 uncultured Thermococci archaeon | reverse complement strand
AACCGTTTCCGATTGGGTAGCGGTGTTGGATTTTCTTCTCCTTCCAAGTCGTGTTTTCCCAGATTTCATCAATCGCCCGCTGGAGGAGTTTTTGATACTCGGTGAGGAGTTCTCGAACATCCCAATCGTGAGTCATCCTATAAGTGAGAACGATTTTCACTCGGCCTCAACCTCCTCAATGAGTTTTTTCACGCCCTCCTTGAGTTTCTTGTATTTGTGGGAACGAGCTCCGTAGAGTTTTCCCGCAAAGTGGCTGATTATGGTTATCAAATCCTCGATAAGTTCTTCCCTTGGGGTCTTGTCTCTCTCGTGGATTGTTATTATCTCTGCACCGTATTGCTGGAAGAAGAATTCGAGGGTTTTGAACCCAAAACGGGTGAGCCTGTCTGGATGAGTGATGATGACTTTTGAAACTTCTCCTTTGGCGACCGACTCAAGGAGTTTACGGTAATTCTTCCTGTTCTCGTTCAATCCAGAACCAATGTCTTTGAGGATTTGGACTTGCCAGCCTCTTTCTCTCGCATATTCCCTTATCGCCTCGATTTGCCGCTCTAAATCGTCTTTTTGAGTGTGGCTGGAGACTCTGGCATAGCCAATGATTAGGCCGTTTTCCTCTTTCATTCCAAGGAGGCGTTTTATCTCGCTCTCTGGTATTCTTCTTCGCCCGCCAGGCGTTCTGATGACTTTGATTTTTCCTTCCCTATCCCACTTCTGGATTGTTTTCGGGTGAACCCCAAGTATTTCACTCGCCCGTTTAACCGTGTAAAGCTTCTCCTTTACCACCATACACTCACAATTAATCACCAAAACTTTTAAACATTTCGCTCAAAAAGAACTGTTAGCTAAGGCTTAAAAGTTCATAAGTTTAGCTCTTCTTGGTGGTAAGGATGATAATCTTTGACAATCACTTTCACGTTGACCCTTATAAGGGTCTCTTCCTTGAGGCGGTAAAGCAGTTTCACAGAGCGGGTGGAACACATCTTGCTGTTGTGTATAAAACAGCTCACGATTACGGCTTTGCTGGAATGAAAGCAGAGGACTTCATAAAGGCTATGGACTTTCATATAAAGCTCGTTGAGAAAATAAACAAAGAGACTCCAGTAAAAGCTTTTGCAGTTGTTGGCGTTCATCCAGCTGAGTTCGTATATTTGGCTGAAAAGAAGGACTTGGAATATGCCAAGGATGAGGTCATGAAAGCCCTGGAATATGCTCAAAAGCTGTGCCTTGAGGGTAAAGCAATAGCCATTGGAGAAATTGGCAGACCTCATTTTGAGGTTAGCGAGGAGATTTGGAATGCAAGCATTGAGCTGATGAAGTATGGGATGGCTCTTGCTAAAGAAGCTGGTTGTGCTGTTCAACTGCATACAGAGAGCTTCACAGAAGAGAAGTTCAGGGAGCTTGGAAAAATAGTTAGGGAAGTTGGAATAAAGCCGTATAAAGTTGTCAAGCATTATTCTCCACCTCTTGTGAAAATTGCAGAGGAAGTTGGAGTTTTTCCCTCAATCCTGGCGAGCAAAAGAGCTATGATGGAGGCTATAATGCAGGGGAACAGGTTTTTCATGGAGACTGATTATATCGATGATAAAAGAAGACCTGGAGCTGTGTTAGGCCCAAAAACTGTACCAAAGAGAACGAAAGCTTTCCTCCAGCAGGGAATCTTCAGTGAGGAGGATGTTTACAAAATTCATGTTGAGAATCCGGAGAAGGTTTATGGAGTGGAGATGGAAGAGTAGTTTTCTATATGTTAACCCTTCGGGAGAAGGGAAATGGAGCTTCGAGACTATTTAATGCCTGGTGAGTACATACTGAGCACTGTAGAGGGTCGCTATGAAATACCCGGAGAAAGCTAAATAGGGTTGTTATAACTGACAAAATTTATGAGATTTAAAGTTCTCGAGGATAGATTTAGGGTTAAAGAAATGTTTGAATCTATTGCAAGAAAAGTGGAACGGGAGGAGGATGGATATAAATACTACATCTAAATCCCCCACCTTCCTTACAAACCTAATCCTTCCCGGTGGAAAGAGGATCAGACCAAGATCATCGCCTCTCTCCAGAAGAAACTTTAAAGGGCAGAAAAATGTTAAGCTCTCATGACCCAGTATCTCTCTTTCTTTAGTCCTCTTCTTTTTAGCTCCTCGAATTTTCTTTTGGCAATCCTATAGAAGCCGTTATCGTGCAGAACTATACCATTTTCCATAGCATCAAGGGCGGAAGGGGAGAGATTTTCAAGTGCTTTTATGAATTCTGAAGGTGTGTATGCAAGAATGTCAACGTTCAAAAATTCTTCATTAAGCTGGTATAGTACTTTAGTTTTTCTGAGTGGATTACCCTTTAATTTCTTTGAGATCACTATGAGATCGTAGTCACTTGCCCTATTGAAGTCTCCCTTTGCACGCGAGCCGAAAAGTATAATAGTTACATCTCCCCGGAAATGTCTTACGATTCTCTCTACAAACTGCTCTAATTCAGATTTCATCAACAAACCTCCTGACGAACTCCAATATTTTCTCAGCATAAGAAATCAGCTCTTTTGCCACATCTTCGGAATAGTATTCAAAGGGAGAACCTTCCGGATAGGCATCTGGATAACGGGGAGCTATGTAATTTCTGTCAAGTTCCATAGCACTGTAGAACAATTCTCTCGGAATATCGAATCCCTCAGCTCTTAGCTCCCTGAGTAGGCGGGTTATTGAATGACCAATTGGTGCAAATCCCAGGCCTCTCAAAAGGGCTTTAACAGCGAGTTCTGCTGCTTGCTGAGCTTTAAAACTTGCCCATTCATAATCACCACCTTCAAGATCTCGAAAGGCAGAACGAAGTGTTTTTTCAGCCTGTTTCATCCAGCGTTCGTACTCGCTCCTTTTGAATGACATGTTTGAGAATATGGCTAAGGGAGTATTTAACCTTTCTTGCCACTTAATAAGTTTAAATTCTCACCTTTCTTACAACCCTAACTCTTCCCGGCTTTCCTACTTCTCCTTCAACTTCAAACACTTTTCCAAAGAACTGCTCGACAACCCAGATATTCGTGACCAAATGCTTTGTAATCTCGCTCACCCATATTTCACCACCGGCAAAAGCCAAGAACGGGATGAGCTGGTCTCCAAGGAACTTGTCCACAGCATGCCTTGACTTGAGCTGGTCTAAAAGCTCTCTTGCCGCTTCTTCTCCAACCACTTCGGCTGGTTTGCCTCTCTTTCCAAGTGCATCTCCACCTAAGCGTAAAACATCAGTATTTGCCCATACAACAATTCCGCTTCCCGGGCCTAAATGGGGATCTTTGTCTCGTTCATAATGTTCCTCTATAATATTAACAGGTATATTGGGATAAGCCCTTTCGATCACCTGCTTTGCCGCCTTTGCCTGCCTTACTGCAACGTGAGATGGTAGCTTTACTGCGTGGCTTATTCCCTCAAAACTCCTAATTTTTGTAAACCTTGTAGCTTTAAGCTCTTTTTTCTCTTCCCAGGGTTCAACTTTCCCAGCAACAATTCCTCCACCTTTGGGATAATGTCCTCTCCTCCTTATTTCAATCTCCGCTCTAAGCCCCATCTTTTCGAGAGCGAAGAGGGTAACGTTTTTGAGATAATCAACTGGTGGCGACCAGGGGACATCTGTTCCCCCGGTTATCTCAAAGGTTATTTCTTTGTCAGCAAAAGCCATAGCTGGCAACAAAGCTTGAAGGACAAGTGTTATGCTTCCAGCGGTTTTTATAGGTACTTTAATGTGCTTTGACTGAATTTTGCCAGGATAAAACTCTAAAACTTTTGAACCTACCTCGGCTCCCTTCACTTTTGCATTGCTGAGCTCTTTTAATGCTAAAATTCCATGTAGATGTTGTGGTCTCAAGCCTGGATTTGGTCTGTTTGCCCTTATGTTGGTGATTTTGATTGGCTCCCCTGTAATAACAGAAAGAGCGACAGCAGTCCTTAGGATTTGACCTCCACCTTCTCCATAGCTTCCATCAATAACCTTCATAACCTTCACCAATCATTATTACCAGCGCTG
The DNA here is from genome assembly GCA_964615185.1 of uncultured Thermococci archaeon. Taxonomy (GTDB): domain Archaea; phylum Methanobacteriota_B; class Thermococci; order Thermococcales; family Thermococcaceae; genus Thermococcus_B. The sequence goes on along the minus strand of CAZTOS010000011.1, from coordinate 39,735 downwards.
TCTTTAAAAGCTCTGATGTCTCTTTCTCTGGGTTTTTGAGTTTAAGCTTTTCAACAAGTCTTTTTAAATCCCTAAGGGCTCTCATTGTTCTGTATTCCTTGGGGAGTTGCCTAAGAACTGAGAGGGGAATCTCAATGCCAAATTCTTTTAAGAAAAGTTTTTTCAGCATTTCTTCGTCAAAGACTGGGAACTTAATTCTTACAGGAAATTCCAAGCCTTTATATTTATCAGGTTCCTTAGTTTCAATAATGAGAGTGAAATCAACTGGTACCCTATAATATTTAGCACTGACTGGTACCTTAACATAGCCTCTGCGTTTTATTTTTTTAAGCTTCTTAACAAGTTCTACAGGAGGTTCTGAAAGCATCAAATAACCATGGTGGGCTTTCAAAAATAGAGGTGCGGAGTAAACTCTCTCCTCAACTTTTCTAAATTCAAACTCTTCCATACTATCAACATAATAGTCCCAACAGATTATTGGGGTCTTTACTAAAACCCATTCTACCTGGGAGGTCATTTTTTCGTGGATTTCATCATCAAATATCTTGATTACATTTTCATGGATCTTAATGTATCTTGGTATCTTTACTCTCCCCTTGACGCAATTCTTGAGTATCTTGTTTAAATCAACTTCAGCTTCATTTACAACTATCATGTCTTCTCTAAGCTCTAAAAGCACTAATGAACTTAAAAATTGTTCAGGAATGCTATCTGTTAAGGAGTTTACATCAATATATGGCTTGATTTCTGCAACCTCAATTTCTTTTTGACTCTTTTCTTGTCCTTTGATCTTCTTCACCAGCTCCTTACTCACGGTAGTTATTTGGTAAATCCTATCTCTTCCTTCCAGATATAATATGCCGTTAGAAAGCAGTTTTAGGCCTAATCTGGCTAAATGTGCTGAGAGTTCTTCTTCAGTTCGCGTACTTATTATTTTCTTGTCTTTAACATCCTCAAATCCTTCGTCAACAAGAACGAAATCTGCTGGGTGAAGATTTTTCTCATTAAAGAAGTGATTCAGAATTTCAAGTGTCTTTTCTTTGTTTTCACCATATATCTTGATGAACTCGATTGTACCATCTCGGTGCATCCCAACAAAAATGAGGGAGTCATATCTTTCTTTTGGAGCTAACAGCTCATCCATATCTCTCTACCTTTTATTTGTCCCTTTTGGATTTATAGCATTTTTCACTAAAGGCTCATAAATCCAAGGGGCACTCCTGTGTCTAAGTTAATTATTTTTATCTCTCTTTTCTTTGTATCAAGAAATGCAACGCTCTTAATTCCCGTAACATATCCACATACTTCTCCTGGATTAACTATTATAGTTCTTGCACATTCCCTAATCTCATATTTGTGGGTGTGGCCTCTAATGACAACATCGTACAGCTGGCTTTTTGCAAAAGCATCAACTACTTTTTCATTTGTTCCGTGGAGAACAATTATTTTCATTCCATTTGATTCTATCTCAAGAATGTCATCTGAAATCCCAAGAGCTTTGTTTAACCCTCTTCTCTCTCCATCGTTGTTTCCAAAGACCCCTTTTAATGGTGCTTTTAGTTTTGAGAATTCTCTTTTAACGAAAGGAGCAACATAATCTCCTGCGTGGATTACGAGATCAACTCTTTCCCTATTAAAAAGCTCAACGGCCTTTGCTATAGCAGGCAAATTGTCATGAGTATCGCTCATTATCCCAATTAACATAAGCATCACCTTAGCTTTCTTTTTCATAGGGGTTTATAGAGTTTCCCCAAACCATTGGTGTGGGAAAGTTTAAGAAATCTTGACATCGACATAATAGATGACATAATCAGGTGATGTCCATGCTTGCAGGTAGAACTTTAATCGCCGTAAAACTGCTCAAACCCTTTGGTGATTGGAAAACTGGTGATGTTGTACTTATTGAAGACTGGAAAGCCAAAGAACTCTGGGAGAATGGGGTAGTTAATATAATTGATGAAGCTGAAAAGGTCATAGGGGAGCTTGATAGGGTCATTGCTGAAGAGAGAGAAAACGAACCCATAACTCCAATCCCTGAGGGGCTTTATGAAAGGGCGGAGTTTTATATTTATTATCTGGAGAATTACATAAAGGAAAATTTTGAAGGAAACGTTGATGTGCTTAATGTAAAAATGACGAGACTGGCAAATCTAAAGAAGAAATATCACTATCTCAAAAGGCTTCGGTTTAATAAAATTCTTAATGCAATAATGTTCCGTCCAAATAGCCTGGAAGTTCTTTCGAGATTATCTCCAGAGGAGAGGAGAGTCTATCTTCAAATCTCCAAAATAAGAAATGAATGGTTGGGTGAGAAATAATGGACAAAGAGGAAATGACTAACCGTTTTATAAGTTTTCTCAGGGAGTATTCTGATGATAGAGGTAATAAGGTTTATCTTAACAAGATAAGTGACATATTAACCGTTATTCCAAAGCGTTCAGTTTCAATAAACTGGGAGCATTTGAATGGATTTGATCCGGAATTAGCCCAAGAGCTTTTGGAGAATCCGGAGGAGACTTTACTGGCGGCTGAAGATGCACTTCAGATAATTCTGCAGGAGGAATTTTTTAAAAAGGAGCCTTTGAGAATTCATGCACGCTTTTACAATCTGCCAAAAACCCTCCTGGTTAAGGAGCTTGGCAGTGAGCATATAAATAAGCTCATACAAGTTGAAGGTATCATAACAAGAATGAGTGAGGTCAAACCATATGTTGCTAAAGCTGTTTTTGTGTGTAAGGACTGTGGGAATGAGATGATTCGTCTTCAAAAGCCTTTTGCTTCCTTAGTTAAGCCCTCTAAGTGTGACCAGTGTGGGAGCAAAAACATTGAGCTTGATGTTGATAAGAGCAATTTCATCAATCTGCAGACATTCAGACTGCAAGATAGACCTGAGAGCTTGAAAGGCGGGCAGATGCCCCGTTTTGTTGATGCAATCCTGTTAGACGATTTAGTTGACACTGCATTGCCAGGTGATAGGGTTGTAATAACCGGCATTTTGAGAGTTATTTTGGAGCAGAGAGAAAAGAGACCAATATTCAAGAAGATACTTGAGGTCAATCACATAGAGCAGATAAGCAAGGAGATTGAAGAGCTTGAGATAACTCCAGAGGATGAGCAGAAGATTAGAGAGCTGGCAAAAAGAAAGGACATAGTTGATGCAATTGTGGATTCGATTGCTCCAGCCATTTACGGCTATCGCGAGGTTAAGAAGGGAATAGCTCTCGCCCTGTTTGGTGGTGTTACGAGGCAGTTACCTGATGGGACTAAGTTGAGAGGTGAGAGTCACGTTCTGCTTGTTGGAGATCCTGGAGTTGCTAAATCTCAGATTTTACGTTATGTTGCCAATTTAGCTCCGAGAGCGATTTATACAAGTGGTAAGTCAAGTTCGGCAGCCGGTCTATGTGTTGCTCCTGATTCAGTTATCATGACGGAAAACGGTGGATTTGAAATAGGAACCTTAACTGAAAATTGGCTGTCTAAGATTGGTTCGATTGAATATGAAAAGGGCATAGAGTACGCCCCATTTCTTGGGGAGACCCTCTCAATAGAGAAAAACAGAATATCTCAAAATCTGCTCAGAAAAGTGTGGAAGCTCAAGGCTCCTAAGAACCTTATAAAAATTAGAACGATAACAGGAAAAGAGATCCTTCTAACGCCTGAAACAAAGCTTATGACACTGGAAAACAAAACCATCGCATGGAAGAAAGCAAAGGACATTTCCTCCAACGATTATGTTGCTACCGTTAAGAAGCTGGAGGTAAAGGAAAAACCATTGTTGACTCTTGAACTCCTTGAAGACCTTGATGATCTTGTACTTTACGGAATAAAGGATAAGGTAAAAGAGCTTATAGAAAAAGCGTGCGAAAACCTTGGGATAACAAAAAGAGAACTTGCAAGAGAACTTAATGTAAGTGAAGACTCAGTTTATTATCACTGGATAAAACCTAACTCCCGGGGTAACATTCGGATGAAACACCTTCATCGGTTAATTGAATTGGCTGAAGCAAGTTTGGAAGAGATAGAACCAGAATATGTGTCTCTGAAGGCTGGAACTAAGCTCAAAATTCCGAAGTATGTTGATGAAAAGCTCGCATACTTTGCAGGTCTTATTGCTGGAGATGGAGACATCTCAAAGGCGGGCTTAGTAAGGTTTTCAAACAATAATGAGTTTATGCGAGAGAAGTTCAAAAAACTCACAGAAGAGCTGTTTGGCATTGAAGTAAAGGAAATTAGGCAGAAAAGCCGTGTATCAGCTGTTAGATTCCACTCAAAGATTATTGCACACATACTTAATAAGCTCGGCATTCCAATGTCTCCAAAGTCTTCAACGCTCGACATAGGGCCTCAGCTTATGGTTGCCCCAAAGAACGTTCTTGCAGCATTCATACGCGGTTTGTTTGACTGTGATGGGACGGTTGTTATCCGTGAGGGTGGTTCGTCGTATATTGAGCTTGATACTACAAGTGAGAGGCTCGCAAGAAAATTGCAGCTTGCTCTTCTCCGCTTTGGAATAATCTCAAATTTAAGGAAGCGTAAAAGAGCTGGGAAGATCTCAAACATAAATGGAAGAAAAGTTGTTTCAAGACATGACCGTTGGGAGTTGAAGATTTACGGAGAAAATGTCCTTAAGTTTGCGACATACATAGGCTTTGAACATCCAGAGAAAGCTAAAAAGCTTGAACTCCTCCTTGAAAAGCTCAAACACTCGAGAAGTAATACAAACATTGATGTCATCCCCGGTGTTGGAGGGCTGATAAAAGAAATTAGAACCTTCTATGGGCTCAGCATAAATGAAGTTTACGGTTCTAATTTTGGAAGTGCAGTTGAAAGAGGGAAGCCTATTTCAAGAAAGTCACTCCAGCAAGTTGTTGAGAGACTTAGGAAAAATGCGAACATCTCAAATGTCCCCGTTGAATTACCGACGGAGATAAGGATCAGAATTGGAAACTTAATCAAACCGGAAGAACTTGATATGAACTATGGCCAATTCTATGAGCTGTTCATGAGAAAAAGAAGCAAGAAGCTTCCCTACAATCTGTTAGTGAAAGTTGCAAGGCTTATTGAGGAGAGGGACATAAAGACATATAATGAACTCGTATGGATCCTCAGTGATATCACCCAAACAGAAGAAGATATCAAGAATAAACTTCATGTCCTTGAAGAACTCGCTTACTCTGATATTATATGGGAAAAAGTGAGAGAGGTAAAAACAATCAGAAGTCCATACGATTACGTTTACGATCTCACAGTTGAAGGTTCTCACAGCTTCATCGCTAACGGTTTCGTGGTTCACAACACGGCTGCAGCCGTCCGTGATGAGTTCACAGGCTCTTGGGTTCTTGAAGCGGGTGTTTTAGTCTTGGCAGATGGTGGAATTGCTTGCCTGCATCCAGATACGAGAGTCCTTGCCAATGGAAAATATAGACGTATCGAGGAGCTCTTTAACAGTAGTAAGGCATACAAGGCTCGCTCTGGAGATGAAATTGTGGAGATACAAGAGGAGAAGCACAGTATCATATCTCTCAAGCTTGATAGTATGAGAACACGAGAAACCAAAGCAACCATAATCCGTCGGAAACCATGGAAAGGTGAACTGATTAGAATAAAGCTCCGTTCGGGCAATGAGGTAACACTAACCCCAGATCATCTACTTATAGATGGAAAAAGTCTTGAATGGAAAGAGGCAGGGAAGTTTAAGGTGGGAGACTTAATAGTTGCACCGTTGAAACTGCCCGCTGTTGGAAAAAAAGTCTACATCCTTGACATATTGCCTGATGACTGGAAGGTCAAGCTTACCAACGAAGAAAAGGCGGAACTTAAGAGGGAGGTTCTCAAGAGATTCAAGAGTCTCGCAGAGTTTAACAGATATTACAGTATTTCAAAGGACTTCCTCTCAGGGAAAGGCACCATAACAATTGGAAAGTTTAAAGAGATTCTTAAAGATTTTGGAATATATGAAAAGTGGAAAAAGAGACCGCTAACTGTTGGCCCGCACTCAAGGCGTGAGAGACTAAAGGTGGCTTACATCACGCCAGAGCTTGCCTACTTCCTCGGGTTCCTTTATGGAGATGGCTGGATTAAGCGGAACGGTTCAAAGGTGCAAGTGAGGATAGTGCAATCAAAAGTTCATAGGAAACAAATTGAAGCCATAAGAACTGCTTTCCATGCGTTTTACGAGGGAGATCTCAAAGAATACGAGCGTACAATGGAAAACAAGGTAGCTGGAAACAGAATTTCAAGTGAAATGATAACGTTCCACATTAGCTCCCCGCTCATCGCATACATCTACGAATATTTAACCAAAAATGCCCTTGAAAACATATTTGTCCTTGATGACGAGGCAGTAAAAGCCTTCATAGCAGGTGCCCTTGATTCAGATGGATGTGTCTCAATTAAAAGGAGCACAAAGGGTAAGGTAATCCACGTTAAGTTCCTCCTTTCAGACGATATTGAAAGCGATAGGGCATTTGCACTTTTGCTTAGGAGGTTTGACGTCTATGCCCGTATAATTCCTGGTAAAGGTGTGAACAGAATTTGCATAACGGGAAGAGAAGATGTCAGAAATTTCCTTAGTGCAGTGAAAAAATACAGCGTTAAGGTTAAAGAAATTCCAAATATGAATCATCTTGTATCTTCAGGGAGCGATAAGGTTCCAGCCGAGCCAGTGAAGCAGATAGCGAGGAAAATAATTAAGAAAGTTCCATCGAGTATTCTCCAAAAGAGGGGTTTACGAAGCACTCTCTATGCCTATGCGAAGGGAAGCTATCTTCCGAGCAGGGCACAGCTCAGAAAGATTCTTGAACGGCTTGAGGAGTTCCTCGATGATGAAACAAGGTTTAAGCTCAAAGTTTTAGCAACAAGAGACTACTTCCTTGATGAAATCATCTCCATCGAGCGCATTCCTTATAAGGGCTATGTCTATGACCTTTATGTTCCTGGCGATCACAATTTCTTAGCTGGGGGGATAATTGTGCATAATTGTATTGACGAATTCGATAAGATGAGCGACAGGGATAGAAGTGCCATACACGAGGCGCTTGAGCAACAGAGCTATCATAAGGATTTCGAACTTCTCCTTGCTGACGGCAGAAAGGTGAAAATTGGTGAATTTGTGGATGAACTCATTGAAAAGAACCGTGATAAGGTTATTATTGGAAAGGACACAGAGATACTGCCCGTTGATGATGTTTATCTGCTCGCCTATGATCTTAAGAGAAAGGAGATAGTCAAGGTCAAAGCAGATAGGGTAAGCAGACACAAAGCTCCAGAGAAGTTCATAAAGCTTCGCTTCTCCAACGGAAGGGAAATAATCGTAACGCCAGAACATCCAGTGATGGTGTGGGAGAATGGAAAAATTGTTGAAAAGAGGGCAGATGAGATAGTGCCCGGAGATCTCACCATTGGAGTCAGGGATTATCCCTCTTTTGGAGAGTTAGAAGGGGGAAGAAATCTTGCACTGTCTTTGTTTACCAAAAATTACAGATTCAAAAAGAGTGTGAGACTACCTCCAGAGGCATTTAAACTGAAGAAGAGGGAACTTGAAGAGTTTTTAAGAACGATATGGGAAATTCGTGGGAGCATGCTTAATGGAAAGCCGTGTATAAGATTTCCAAACAGAGCTCTCGCTGAAGATCTGCAGGATGTATTATTGGCTCTGGGCATAAGCTCTTCCATATATGAGAGCCCGACTTCCATAACGCTGATTGTTCACGATAAGGAAAGCGTAAAGAAGCTTATGCAGATAACTGGACAGTCTTTCAGGGTTAAGAGTTCCCGTGACATTGTTCCTGGGGATTTGGCAAGGAAATTTTTGGAGGTTTTAAAGCTTCTTCGTGTATGGATTTCAAACAAAGATAGGATGAGATTGTACAGAGACTACGTTCCAAGGGATGTCCTGCTTAGGTATTATGATAATGTAAAAGCCGAGCTTGAAAGACTAAGACAAGCACTAAAGGAGCGGAACTATGAACCACTTCTTCAAATAGTCTCAAAATACCAAATATACTTTAAATATGGAATATCACCCTTATCTCTGAGGAATCTCCTCAGAAAAGGCGATAAAAGGGCACTTGAGATTGTTTTAAGTGAAGCTAAGAAAGTTATAGAGTACGCTGAAGATACTCTCAGTCAAATCGAAGAAATCCTGAACTCAAATCTTAAATTTATTAAGGTGCTCAAAGTTGAGGAAGTTGAAAACAAGGATTCAAAGTGGGTTTATGATGTCACTGTTGAGCCGTATCATCTCTTTGTTTCTCATGGGTTGGTATTGCATAACACGATCAGCATTTCAAAAGCCGGAATTACAGCGACTTTAAATGCAAGGACAACAGTCATTGCAGCTGCAAATCCAAAACACGGAAGATTCAATAAGATGAAGCCCCTCCCAGAACAACTTGATTTGCCACCAACTCTGCTCAGCAGATTTGACCTTATCTTTGTTCTCATAGATGAGCCAAATGAAAAGCTTGATTCTGAAATTGCATCACACATTCTAAAAGTTAGAAAAGGAGAAGCCGAAGCTATAACCCCCAAGATCCCATATGACCTGCTTAAAAAATACATAGCTTATGCAAGAAAGAATATCCATCCCGTTCTCAGCAGGGAAGCGATGGATGAGATTCTCCACTATTATGTCAAAATGAGAAAAGGTCTGAGGAAAACTACTGAAACTGAGGGTGTTAAGCCGATTCCAATAACCGCCAGACAGCTTGAAGCGCTGATAAGATTAGCCGAAGCACATGCCAGAATGCGCTTAAGTGAGATAGTTACAAGAGAAGATGCAAGAGAAGCAATAAAGCTGGTAGAGTACACTTTAAGGCAGATAGCCGTTGATGAAGAGGGCATCATGGATATTTCGATCCTTGAGGTGGGTAAATCTGCGAGAAAAATAAATAAGGTCGAAAAAGTCTTGGAAATAATTGAGGCTCTTCAGGATCAAACAGACTTTGGTGCCCCAATTGATGATATAATTAAGGAGGCAGCAAGAGCAGGAATTGAGAAGAGAGAAGTCAGGAAGATTATTGAGGATCTCAAAGCTACTTCAAGAATTTATGAGCCAAGAAATGGATATTATAAGGTGTTGTGAAAAGGTTATAAAGGGAAAGGAGTAGCATCTTTGGAGGTGTTAAAATGGGTGAGAGGGAGATTGGGAAAGTCGAATATGACTATTATGATTATGAAAAACTCTTGGAAAAAGCTTATGATGAGCTGCCAGAGAATGTTAAACACCATACATCGAGATTTGAGGTACCAGTTGCCATAGTTACAATTGAGGGTAACAAGACGATCATAGAAAACTTCAAAGACATAGCCGAAGCTATGAACAGAGATCCACACCACCTGCTTAAATTCATTCTGAGAGAAGTTGCCACTGCAGGAATCCTTGAAGGAAGAAGAGTTGTCCTTCAGGGTAGATTCACACCTTACCTTATAGCAAACAAGATGAAGAAGTACCTTAAGGAATATGTCATATGTCCCGTATGTGGTTCACCGGATACAAAGATTACTAAGAAGGGCAGGTTCCATTATCTCAAGTGTGAAGCATGTGGTGCAGAGACGCCAATAGCTCACCTGTGATTTACTTCATGATGATTCTTTATCTTCCTAATTTTTTCGTTGATTATTTCTCACAGATTCTTGTTCAATGATTTTACAAAGTTAAAGGGAGAAAATTAAGTTTAGGACGTCCAGCTGTGGTCATGTGTTCATTATTTTGCAACCATAAAAACCCTTTTAAACTTTACAAACTACAAATTTTAGACTAATGCTAATGGGGGATCTGCATGAGTATGGAGGATAAGGTGAATGAGTTGTATGAAAGGAAGAAGAAAATCCTGCAGATGGGTGGTGAAGCTAAGGTTCAGAAGCAGCATGATAAGGGTAAGCTCACAGCAAGAGAGAGGATTGAGAAGCTTCTTGATCCCGGAAGCTTTGTTGAGATTGGAGCCTTCGTCAAGCACAGGAATACTGAATTTGGCCTTGACAAGATGGAACTGCCAGCGGATGGCGTGATAACTGGCTATGGAACAATTGATGGCAGATTAGTTTTTGTCTTTGCTCAAGACTTTACGGTGATGGGTGGTTCGTTAGGAGAAATGCATGCTATGAAAATTAAACGCATCATGGAGCTTGCACTTGAAGCTGGCGCTCCAATCATTGGACTCAACGACTCCGGAGGAGCAAGGATTCAGGAGGGTGTAGACTCGCTTAAGGGTTATGGAGAAATCTTCAAGATGAACACAATTTTAAGTGGGGTCGTGCCACAGATTACGGCCATCATGGGTCCTTGTGCTGGTGGTGCGGTTTACAGCCCAGCCATTGGAGATTTCATCCTCATGGTTGACAATCCTGCAACATTCATGTTCATTACCGGACCACAAGTGGTTAAGGCAGTTACCGGCGTTGAAGTTTCACCAACCCAATTGGGTGGTGCAATGGTTCACGCGCAAAAAAGCGGACAAGCTCACTTAATCGGCAAGAGTGATGAGGAAGTTTTAATGCTCATAAGAAGACTGTTAAGCTATTTGCCATCAAACAACATGGAGAAGCCTCCGAGGGTTAAAGCAAATGACCCACCGTTTAGAAAGAGCGATAAGCTCTATGAGATTGTCCCGGATGACCCGAATAAGGGTTATGATGTTAGACAAGTAATCTACGAGATTGTTGATAGGGATGCAAACGGAAATCCGGACTTTCTTGAGATTCTGCCTTATTATGCACCAAATGCTGTTGTCGGCTTTGGACGTTTTAACGGCCAACCAGTTGGTATAGTGGCGAACAATCCAATACACTTGGCTGGCGTTCTTGACATTGACAGCTCAGACAAAATAGCAAGATTTGTCAGGACTTGTGATGCGTTCAACATTCCAATCGTAACTTTGGTTGACGTTCCCGGTTACCTGCCAGGAGTTCAGCAAGAGTACGGTGGTATCATAAGGCACGGTGCGAAAGTCCTCTACGCTTATGCTGAAGCGACAGTTCCAATGGTTACTGTAATCCTGAGGAAGGCTTATGGTGGAGCTTACTTGGCCATGGGAAGCAAACATTTGGGAGCGGATTTTGTCTTTGCCTGGCCAACTGCTGAAATAGCAGTAATGGGTCCGGAGGGTGCTGCGAACATTATCTTTAGGAAGGAGATTGCTAAGGCGGAGAATCCGGAGGAGTACAGGCAGGAAAAGATAAGAGAGTATAGGGAGAAGTTTGCTAACCCGTACGTTGCGGCTGGCAGGGGTTACATTGATGATGTTATTGACCCGGCAGAAACGAGAGGAAAGATAATTATGGCATTGGAAGCCATGGAGAGCAAGCGCGTAAAGCTTCCACCAAAGAAGCATGGGAATATTCCATTGTGAGGTGTATGCAATGATTACGATGCAAGAGTTCCTTGAGGGTCTTTACATTACGATCTTAGGAGTTACGGTAGTTTTCACTGTTTTAACTATTTTAGCATTGGCAATGTATGGGATTGGTTATTTGGAGAGGCGTTTGCTTGAAAAAGAGAAGCCTGTTGTTGAAGCTGTGCCTAAACCAAAAGAAGAGAAGGAAGAAGTCAAAGCTGAGGAAAAGCCAAAGATTGAACCTAAAAAGCTTGCCGTTATCACTGCAGCAATTTTAGCTTATATTACTGAGAAAAATGCTCAGCTGAGACCTATTCCGTTTAGGAAGAAGCCTTCTGATACTTGGCGTTTGTATGGCTTACAAAGTCAAATGGAGGAAGTTGAGGATTTCAACTATGAAAGGGTGTGGTGGTGATGAAGGGCAAAGTTAGGGTCATTGTTGATGGTGTCACTTATGAGGTTGAAGTTGAAGAACTCGGCGTAGGAAAGTTCAAAGTCAGCTTTGAAGGGGAGAGTTATGAGGTCGAGGCTAAGGACTTAGGAATTCCGTTGAGTGCCATGGAGATGCCGGCGCAAGCTCCCGTTTCAGCACCTGCACCAGCACCAGTAACGGCTCCGGTACAGGCTCCAACGGTGCCTGTTTCAACTCCAACTCCAACGCCGGCGGTGGGTGAGAATGTTGTTTCAGCGCCAATGCCTGGCAAGATTTTGAGGATTCTTGTTAATGAGGGGGATCAGGTAAAAGTTGGTCAAGGTTTGCTTGTTTTGGAGGCAATGAAGATGGAGAACGAGATTCCATCACCAAAAGACGGCATCGTGAAGAAAATCCTCGTAAAAGAAGGCGACACAGTAGACACAGGACAAGCATTAATAGAGCTCGGGTGAGGGGACATGGGATTAGGGCAGGCAATAATTGATTTCTTTGCACACATGGGTTTACTTAACCTGGCAGTGGGAAACGTGATCATGATTCTTGTTGGTTTGACATTAGTTTACTTGGCAATCAAGTACAAGATGGAGCCTCTCCTCTTACTGCCGATTGGAATAAGCGCTGTGCTTGTAAATTTGCCATTTACTGGGATAGCTGATCCACCACATGGTTTGTTCTACCTAATCAAACACTACCTCATTGACACTGAAGTCGTGCCATTGTTAATCTTCTTCGGTCTTGGGGCAATGACGGACTTCGGCCCGATGATTGCCGATCCAAAGACTGCATTGCTTGGAGCAGCTGCCCAAATTGGTGTCTTCATTGCAATGCTCACAGCAGTTGCTTTGGGCTTTACTCTCCCAGAGGCTGCTTCAATTGGTATCATCGGCGGTGCTGATGGGCCTACGACAATTTATTTGACGACAAAATTAGCGCCACACTTGCTTGGCGCTACTGCTGTGGCGGCTTACTCTTACATGAGTCTTGTACCATTAATTCAACCGCCAGTCATCAAAGCTCTGACAACTCCAGAAGAGAGGAGAATCAGGATGGAGCAATTGAGACCAGTGTCAAAGCGTGAAAAGATTCTCTTCCCAATTGCGTCGATGTTGATTATTGGTTTGCTTGTTCCTTCAGCGGCTCCACTGATTGGTATGCTCATGATTGGCAACCTCTTTAGGGAGAGTGGGGTTGTTGAAAGGCTCGCCAAAGCTGCCAGAGAAGAGCTTATGAACATCGTTACAATCTTCCTTGGACTTGGTGTTGGTTCAACAATGAGGGCGGAGTACTTCTTGACGGCGAAAACCTTAATGATTCTTGCCCTCGGTGTTGTTGCATTTGCAACGGCAACAGCTGGTGGGGTATTGTTAGGAAAGTTCATGATGAAGCTTAGTGGTGGGAGGATTAATCCAATGATTGGTGCGGCTGGAGTTTCAGCAGTTCCAATGAGTGCAAGGGTTGTTCAAAAGTTAGCGGCTGAAGAAGATCCAGGAAACTTCATCCTGATGCATGCAATGGGTCCAAACGTTGCTGGAGTTATAGGAACTGCAGTAGCCGCCGGAGTCCTGCTTTCAGCCCTTGGTTAATTCTCTTTTTTATCCCAATTTTGGGCAATTTTGACGATTTGTCAATGAAAAGTTTAAATAGGAGTATGGCATTTTAGTTAAGACCGGTGGTAAAAGTGAAAGTTAAGACCATAATGACGCCAGATCCTGTCGTTATTGAACTGCCCGCAACAAGGAGCTATGCCCTTGAACTTTTTAAAAAACACAAGGTTAGGTCTTTTCCTGTAGTTAGAAGAGGGAATAGAGAGTTGGTTGGTATTGTGAGCATTAAGAGGGTTCTTGTAAACCCTGATGAGGATCAGCTGGCAATGCTGGTTAAGAGAGACGTCCCTGTAGTCAAACCAACTGATGATTTAAAGAAAGCCGTTCGCTTAATGCTTGAATACGACTATAGAAGAGTCATTGTTGTTGATGACAATGGCGAAGTTGTTGGAATTCTTACTGTTGGGGACATAATAAGGAGATACCTCTCAAAACATGAGAGGTATAAGAATTTTGAAATTGAACCATATTATCAGAGAAATGTCAGTGTTGTGTGGAGGGGAACTCCATTAAAAGCTACATTAAAGGCTCTTCTTCTCTGCAATGCTATGGCAATTCCTGTGATTGATGATGATGGGAATTTAATTGGTATAGTTGATGAAACGGATTTACTTAAGGACAGTGAAGTTGTCAGGGTCATGAAAAGCTCTGCGTTATCAGCGTCAAGTGAGGAAGAATGGATTCTTGAAAGCCATCCCACCCTGCTCTTTGAAAAAGCAGAGCTCCAGCTCCCAAAAAAGCCTGTTGAAGAGATAATGACAAGGAATCCAATAATAGCAACTCCACACATGAGCGTCTACGATGTTGCAAACAAAATGGCTAAATACAGGATTGAACAGCTTCCAGTCATTAGGGGAGAAGGCGACCTCGTGGGATTGATTAGAGATATGGACTTAATAAAGGTCATTGTGAACAGAAAATGACTGAGATTCTTCTTTCTTTTGTAGGTTTTGGAAACGTGGGCAGAGGAGTTGCAAGAGTTCTCATTAAGAAAGCGGAACAGTTTAGGATAAAGTATGGTTTAAAGTTTAAGGTTGTCAGCATTTCTGATTCTAAAGCAACCATCTGGGATGAAAGCGGAATAGACTTGAGAGAGGCATTGATGGTTAAGGAAACTTTTGGAAGCTTAGATAAATGGGGCAACGACTATGAAATCTATCATATGTCTCCAATGGAAGTTGTGAAGGAAGTTGAAAGCGATGTTGTTGTTGATGTAACCAATGACGTAAACGCGTGGAAATGGCATATGGAATCTTTCAGGCATGGTAGGCACGTTGTGACTTCAAACAAACCTCCTTTAGTTTTTCATTTCATGGAGCTTACCCAGGAGGCTTACATGCGAGGGGTGAATTATAGATTCGAGGCAACTGTGATGGCCGGAACACCGATAATAACACTTTTGCAGGAAAGTCTCTTAGGGGATGAAATTCTGAGCATTCAAGGAATTTTGAATGGGACAACAACTTTCATTTTGAGCCAGATGGAAAGAGAACTTAGCTTTGAGGATGCCTTAAAAAAAGCCCAAGAGCTTGGAATAGCTGAGAGGGATCCAAGCATGGACATTAAGGGTATAGACGCTGCATATAAAGCTGTAATCCTCCATAGCGTTGCTTTCTATCCAATAAGCTTTGAGAAGTTGAAGATAAGAGGCATTGATGAAATATCAATGGAAGAGGTGGAAAGAGCTAAGAGAGAAGGTAAGGTCATGAGATTAGTTGCTGATGTTAAGAGGGGAGAAATCTCTGTTGAGCCGAAAGCTATTCCAAAGAATTCACCACTTGCTGTTTATGGAACACAAAACGTTGCAATCATAGAGACGGACTTGTTGGGAGAGCTTGTAATCAAAGGTGCTGGTGCAGGAGTTAAGGAAACTGCCTCAGCTGTTGTGAGCGATATCATTAAAGCCGTAAGGAGAGAATAACCAAATCTTTATATTTTCATAGTCAAGCTTTTCTTCGGTGAGAGCATGGAGCATGTGATTGCACTCCATCAAGTATATGGCGAGCTCATATTCAGGGGGTTAAAGTCTCATGAAATTAGACGCTCACGTGTGTTCAATGAGGGAGATGTTGTTTTCCTTTACATAGCGAGAGGAAATTTATTCACACTTAAGAGAACACTTGATAAACTCGGCTTAACTGAGGAACAGTTGTTGACTAAGAGAGGGACAATTGCGGGCGGCTTTGAGGTGGGAGAGGTTATAAAGGCAGATTTTGAGACCCTTTGGGAGCTTACAAAAGATACAAGCGGCTTAACTTTTGTTCACGGAGAAGAGAGAGGCAAGCAGTGGCTTAAGGAATATATCAAAAATTATGGCTATGCCTTCACCATCGAGAAGCCCTTTCTCTTTAAGAAACCTATAAGCAGAGAAGAGATGAAGGAAAAGTACGGTGTCTTTGTGGAAGGCATTATTCACCTCTCAAGCAGGACGAGGCAGCCTTGGGTTAAAGCTCTGCTTGAAGATTTAATGAGTAGAGAAGTAATGTTCATTTAGTGTCCTCATCGGGTTCAATTATCACATAAGGCCCTTTACTGAGTTTTTTGATTTCTTCCTTTGTCAAAAGTCTGCTCTTGACCTTCTCACCTATCAGAGCGCTGTTTCCAAAGGGATCCATGATCTTAACTGTTAACGGTTTTCTGCCTTCCTTGACATCTTCAATATACTCCAAGAGCTCATCAATCTTCTTTACTGCTTCTTTGTCATTTTCTTGCTCTTTAAAGCTCCTTGTCATCAAAAGCGTTTCCCTAACTCTCTCTAAAACTCCTTCAACATTGCTCACGAATCCTTGACTCGCTGGGCCGGGTTCAATCTTTATGCCAAGTTCTTCTAATTCAATTGTCCCACTCTTACTCCTCACGACTCTTGTAAACAAATCCTTATCTTCTTCTACTTTTACAGTATACAGCTTCGGTTCTTTTTCCTCTAATATCATCACATCTGCATTTCTATAACCACATTTTTCGCAGATAATCGTTGATTCCATGACTTTACCAAAATAGGGGATATCATGAATGTACTGGATAGCTTTAAGGCTGTTTTTACCCCCACAGATGGGACAGTCTCCCAGTCTGACTTCCTGTATATTTGAAGCCTCTTCCTTCATTAACTTCACCAATAGAAAAGCCTGTGGAGAGTTTATAAATTCATTGTTTCATTGTTGAGGAAAGGAAAGAAGAGAGCTATTCTCTATATATCTTTATATCCGGGGGAGTTACAATGAGTTTAATTTCATATTTGGAAATCTTTGCAAGGTCACCACCAAGGGCTTGTATCATGCCCTTTATCTGCTCTGCGACTTTTTCTAAGATTTCTGGCTTTGACTCAAGAGGTGTCAGATCAACTATAACAATATTCCCTTCTTGGATTTCTTCGGAAATTCTCTCCAGATCAGTGTAGCTGGTAACAACGATTTTTTTGATATATCTGATTTCGGGTTTTACAAGCTCTTTTGCAAGCTCATCCTCCTCAAGAGGAATAACGTCAATGTCTGCCCTGAGAGTGCCTTCAATTTCTCTTCCTATTGATTTCAGTGGTTTTCCTTTAGGTTCTTCCTTCTTAATAATTTTGTCAAACAATCCCATTAGTTTTCCCTCCATGAACCTTAGACTGAATTATTTTTGTGCATTGGTGTTTATATTTCTTGTGGAAGAGCTTTGCCCCTTACCTCCCTTTACCCTCAATCCTCTATCTTTCTCTATTGGGGAAACTATGTTTCCCTCACTCTTTCTTTTTTCTTAGCTACCGGGGGCTAACGCCCCTCACCTCCCATGATGAAGATCCTTTCGATTTTTTCCAGTTCTCTTTTTTGAATCAACCTCAGCAGAGCAAAATAGTAAGCAATTTTAAGGGTGTTCTTTTCTATGTTATGTTCTATGAGGGCATCGAGCCTATGGATTATTTCCTCTTCGGCTTTCTTTAGAGCTTCCTCAGAATAGCCTGCAAATTTGAGTCCCATTACAATGGCAAGGACTTCTGCTGGGATAGTTTGAGATTTTGCTGTTCCAGGTGGCTTCTTCGGTTCTATCTTCTTGCCAGAGATTTCCGCCAAGAACTGCCTGAACTCTTCAAGTTCTGGCTCTATGTCGATGCCTGCATTCCTGAGAACAACGGAAGGATCGTCTGTCTCAGAGCTTATTGTTCTTTCGAGTATTACAAGATTATCCCTTCTGTAGTCTGGTGCGATTTTGTCTATAATATTGAATGCTTTGTCGAACGCTTCTTCCATAATCTTTGCTGTCTTTTCTTCATCCGTTGTTATTCCACGTTTTTTTGCCTCCCTTGCTATTGTCCTCGCAAGTCTTTCCTTTCTTTTCTTCAGTTCAGAATAATCGGCCTTTGTCTGGTATGCTGCGGACAGTATTCCCCCCACTGTACCTGCTGCTATTGGACTGTAGCTCCCGGTATGACATGCCAGTGCCAGCGTCAGGAACGCATGTAATATGGGATAGTGTGCGGCTATGATTTCGTGATGCATATCCTCTGTTTTGACATATATTCCCCAGTATTTCGCCTCTATAATTGCCCCTGGTGCGTTGTATGCCACGTTGTGTGCGAGCATTTTCTTTATCTTCTCTACGTCTCCATCCGGTGATGCCCTCGCCAGAAGATGATATAGGCCCTCTCCGGGTGAGGACATGATTCCCGCCACAATACATCTGAGTTCTTGGTCTACGCTACCCTCCTCTTCTTCCTTCTTCCCGCCGAAAATAAACATCCCGATCAAAGGCAGAAGCAAAGACATCACCAATTAAATTTCATCCTCAAAAGAAATAAGCCTTTCCCTACTCCTCTTCATAAATCTCTGAAAAACCAAAACCCTTAGTTGGGAATAATTCAAGCAAGATAGTGGATAAGAGTATTTGTATCAATCAAAAATCTCTCTCCCATTCTTCCCTCAGCTCCTTCAAGCTCTCTTTTATGTTCTTTTTACCGCGATATATGCCCCGATACCTTGACGGCTCAAAGAGCCTACCCTTTAATTTCTCCCACAGTTCTGGGGGATGATAACACCTTTGATCCGTCCATGTTTGTCATATATATATTCGATATCCTCCATTCTCACACCCATTTGAGGTTTAGGTCAAATTGTATTTAACCCCTTCGCTTTTTGATTTTATGGGGCTGAGGGGTGATAGCCCCCGATAGATGAGAAAAAGTGAGGTGTGGAGCGGAGCTCCACTACGGGGGATTGAAGGTAGAGGAAGATAAGGGGGCGGAGCCCCCTTGTTGTCCCTTTGCAAAAATTTTTCACACTTCAAAGACAGAAAAAGGGTGGAAGGGTTCGAAAGCCTTTTAAATACTTTCCTTTTACTCCATCACAGCTTCCCCATGTGTATAAGTGAAGGATGAGCAAAAATGACCCTGCACATCTTCATTCCAGATTCACTCCTTGAAGAGACAGCTGACCCGAAAATAAGGACATACAAGGTTGGACAGATAGCAAGGGCAGCCGCAATCTTCGGCGTTGAGCACATATGGATTTACAAAGCAGGTGGCAAGGATGGAAAGTTCATAAAGCTGATCCTTGAATACGCGGAAACTCCCCAATATCTCCGCAAAGCATTGTTTCCTATAAGGAAAGAACTCAAGTATGTTGGAGTGATCCCTCCTCTAAGAACCCCCCACCATAAGCTCAAAGGAAGACCTAAGCTGGGGGAGATTCGGGAGGGCGTAATCATTAAAAAGGGAAAGCGGCTTTACGCGGACATTGGCCTTGAGGAGCTCGCTCTCGTTGAAGGCTCTGGAGAAGGACGAATGACATTCAAAATAGTCTCAGTGAATCCCTTGAAGGTGGTTCCAGCAAAACCCCTTGAATACTGGGGATATAGGGTTCATCTCACGAACAAAACATTAGCAAAAACACTTAAAAAGGCAAGACTTGACTTAGCAATCGCGACCTCACGTAAAGGTGAGGATGTAAGAAAAGTTAAGCTCCCTCCACTGGAGGGGGAAATCGGATTCGTGTTCGGATCGCCGAGAAAGGGTGTGATGGAGATCCTGAGAGACTTCAATGAGGATTATCCCTTTGATCTAATCCTCAATACGATTCCAAATCAAAAGACGAAAACCGTTAGAACCGAAGAAGCCGTGTTGGCGACTTTGGCCGTGTTTAATTTCATAAGGAGGGATTGATATGGGTAAGATTAGCAAGCCAAGAAGAGGTTCATTGGCGTATTCCCCAAGAAAAAGGGCTAAGAGCATAGTTCCGAGAATTAGAAAGTGGCCTCAGGAAGATGAGGTAAGATTACTCGGATTCGCTGGCTACAAGGCAGGAATGACCCACATACTCATGATAGACGACAGACCAGGGCTTACAAAGGGCAAAGAAATATTCATGCCGGTTACAATAGTTGAGACTCCACCAATGGTTGTCTTTGGAATCAGAGCATACAAGCAAGGCTATCTTGGTCTTGAAACAGCGACAGAGGTCTGGATTCCGAATCTCAACCCAGACTTAAAGAGAAGAATCAAAACACTTCCAAAGAACTACGATGAAGAGGCATTCCAGCAGAAGCTTGGCGAGCTTGAAGACCTCGTTAAGAGCGGTGAAATCGTCGAAGTTAGGGCTTTGGTTCACACTCAGCCAAGGCTTATCAAGCTCAAGAAGAAGCCGGAAGTTATGGAGTACGCCGTTGGTGGAAAGAGCGTGGAAGAGAAGTTTGCATATCTCAAGGAGAAGCTTGGAAAGGAAATCAGGGCAAAGGAAGTCCTCAAGGAGGGTGAACTCCTTGATGTTATAGCTGTCACAAAGGGCAAAGGAACCCAAGGTCCAGTTAAGAGATGGGGAATCAAAGTTCAATTCCATAAGGCTCAGAGAGCTGGAAAGGGAAGGCATGTGGGTAACCTCGGCCCATGGCACCCAGCAAGGGTTATGTGGACAGTTCCACAAGCTGGTCAGATGGGCTTTCACCACAGAACAGAGTTCAACAAGAGATTAATTGCTATTGGAGAGAACGGAGTTCTTGAGCTTAATGGAAACAAGATTGAGATTACACCAAAGGGCGGCTTCCCACACTATGGAATCGTTAGGAGTGACTTCCTCATGATTACAGGCTCAATCCCCGGTGCAATTAAGAGAATCATTAGAGTTAGACCAGCAATTAGACCACCAGCTAAGAAGCCACCTGTTGAGAGACCACAGATTACATACGTTAGTAGGGAATCAAAGCAATGAGGTGAGTTAGATGAAGGTTAAGGTATTTTCACTCAACGGCGAGCCAATTGAGGAAATTGAGTTGCCCAAAGTATTTGAGACTCCCTTTAGACCAGATTTGATTAGGAGAGCGGTCATCGCTTCATGGACACACAGAATTCAGCCCCAAGGTAGAGATCCAATGGCTGGTAAGAGAAGGGTCACAGAGAACATTGGTAAGGGTCACGGAATGGCAAGAGTTGAAAGAATAAAGACTGCTCCAAGGTTTGCTGCATTTGTGCCATTTGCAAGGGGCGGTAGAAGGGCTCACCCACCAAAGGTCGAGAAGGTAATCTGGGAGGATATCAACAAGAAAGAGAAGAAGCTTGCTCTCATGAGTGCAATTGCAGCAACAGCTAACTATGATTTGGTTAGAGCAAGAGGACACATAGTTGACAACGTTCCACAGATTCCGCTCATCGTTGAGGATGAGCTCGAGAAGATAGGCAAGACAAGGGAGACAAGGGAGATATTCAAGAAGCTTGGCATTTGGGACGACATTGAGAGGGCTAAGAAGAACACAAAGGTTAGGGCTGGAAAAGGTAAGATGAGAGGAAGGAGATACAAGAAGGCTAAGGGACCGCTCATTGTCGTTGCGAAGAATGAAGGAATACTCTTGGGCGCAAGGAACCACCCAGGTGTTGATGTTGTATTAGTTGACAACCTTGGAGTTGAGATGCTTGCTCCAGGTACACACCCCGGAAGACTAACCGTGTGGACAAAGGGAGCAATTGAGAGATTGAGGGAGATTTACGGGTGATGAAGATGGATCCGTACAAGGTTATTATAAGACCTGTCGTTACAGAAAAAGCTGTGTCACTGATTGAAAGAGAGAACAAGCTCACATTCATCGTTGACAGAAGAGCTACAAAGCAAGACATCAAAAGGGCTGTGGAGGAAATTTACAAGGTTAAAGTTGAAAAGGTCAATACACTTATTACAATGAAAGGCGAGAAGAAAGCATATGTTAAGCTCAAGCCTGAGTACAACGCAAGTGAAATTGCTGCCAGAATAGGATTGTTCTGAGGTGGGTGAGAATGGGTAAGAGTTTGATTCAACAGAGGAGAGGTAAAGGAAGTACAACTTTCAGAGCTCCATCTCACAGGTATAGGGGAGCTGTAAGATATGTTCCCCTCAACCTGACAAAGGAGAAGACTCTCGTTGGTAAGGTCGTTGAAATCCTCCACGATCCTGGAAGAACAGCACCAGTTGCAAGGGTTAAGTTTGAGAACGGTCTTGAGAAGCTCATCATAGCTCCAGAAGGACTTTTGGTTGGAGATGAAATAGCCATCGGACCAAACGCACCAATCAAGATAGGCAACACACTTCCATTGGCAATGATTCCCGAGGGAACTTACGTTTATGACATTGAGGCAGTTCCAGGAGATGGAGGAAAGTTCGTCAGAGCTGGTGGTAGTTATGCACTGGTTGTTTCAAGGGAAAAGGACAAAGTCATTGTTCAACTGCCGAGCGGTGAGCTTAAAGCCTTCAACCCAATGTGCAGGGCAACAATTGGTGTCGTTGCTGGTGGTGGAAGGTTAGAGAAGCCATTAGTTAAGGCGGGTAAGGCATATTACGTTATGAAAGCAAGGAACAGGTTCTGGCCAAAGCCAAGAGGTGTCAAGATGAACGCTGTGAACCACCCACACGGTGGTAAGGAGCACCACATTGGTAGGCCAAGCACAGTTTCAAGGAGAGCCCCACCCGGAAGAAAGGTTGGTCATATCGCTGCGAGAAGAACGGGTAGAAGAAAGTGAGGTGATTTGAATGGCAAGAAGGGAGTTTAGATATCGCGGTTACACCCTTGAAGAGCTTTTAAACATGCCTCTTGATAAGGTAGCTGAGCTTTTCCCTTCAAGACAGAGGAGGAGTTTAAAGAGAGGATTTAGCCCAGAGCAAAAGAAGCTCTTAAGAAAGATTAGATTGGCTAAGAAGGGCAAGTACAAGAAGCCGATTAGAACACACTGCAGAGACATGGTTATTCTCCCAGAGATGGTTGGAATAACACTCTACGTTCACAATGGAAAAGAGTTCGTGCCCGTTGAAATAAAGCCAGAGATGATAGGACACTACTTAGGTGAGTTTGCATTAACAAGAAAGAAAGTCCAGCATGGTTCACCTGGTGTTGGTGCAACAAGATCATCAATGTTCGTTGCAATCAAGTGAGGTGGTATAAATGCCCAGAGGAAGATTTGGCTACTCTTTCCAAAATTTTGATCCAGAGAGGATGGCAAGGGCTAGTGGGAGAGATTTGAGGATCTCACCAAAGTTTTCAGTTGAAATATGCAGGGAGATTAAGGGGATGATGCTCAACGATGCAATAAAATTCCTTGATGATGTAATTGCAATGAAGAGACCGGTTCCATTGAGAAGATTCAACGACTCACAAGGACACAAGAGAGGGAAAGGTTTTGGACCGGGAAGATATCCAGTCAAGGTTGCAAAGGCAATAAAGAAAGTTCTTTTAAATGCAAGGAACAACGCAGAGCAGAAGGGACTCGATCCAGATAAGCTTAAGGTCATCCATGCAGCAGCCCACAGAGGCCCAGTGCTCAGAGGTTACATTCCAAGGGCTTTCGGAAGGGCCACACCATTCAATGAGGAGACAACACACATTGAGATAGTTGTTGAAGAGGTAAGGAGGTGAGTTCATGGCTATTGAGAGATACTTCATTAGAGAGGCAGTTAAAGAAATGCTCATCGACGAATACCTTGAAAAGGAATTAAGGAGAGCAGGTTATGGAGGTTTGGATGTTAAAAAGACACCTCTTGGAACAAAGGTTATAATCTTTGCAGCGAATCCAGGTTACGTTATAGGTAGAGGTGGAAGAAGAATCAGAGAGCTTACAAGAGTTCTTGAGAGACAATTTGGATTAGAAAACCCACAGATTGAAGTCGAGGAAATTAAGAATCCCTATCTAAACGCAAAGGTTCAGGCTGTTAGGCTTGCTCAAGCTTTGGAGAGAGGAGTTCACTTCAGAAGGGCTGCCTATGCAGCAATTAGGGCAATTATGAGAAACGGTGCAAAAGGTGTCGAGATTCGCTTAAGCGGAAAGCTTACAGGTGAGAGAGCAAAGAGCGTTAGATTCTACCAAGGCTACCTTGCAAAGGTTGGAAACCCAGCTGAAACTTTGGTCAGCAAGGGATACGCACAGGCTTTGCTCAAACTTGGTGTTATTGGGGTTAAAGTTGCGATAATGCCGCCAGAGGCAAAGCTTCCAGATGAAATTGAAATTATTGAGAAGCCAATTGAGGAAGAGGTGAGCGAACAATGAAGCCCAGTGAAATTAGAGAGATGAGCTTGGAAGAGATTGAGCAGAAAATCAGAGAGCTTAGGCTTGAACTTGCTAAGGAGAGAGGAATGCTCACAATGGGAACATCTCTGGAGAATCCAATGGTCATTAGGAACCTAAGACGGGATATAGCCCGTTTGTTAACAATTAAGAGGGAGAAGTTGAGAGAAAGAAGGTGATGTTTGGTGCCAAGGATAGTAAACCCTCTGGATGAGATGTTATTTAAGGAGGTATTGAAAGAGCAGCAGAGGATTAGGGTGTATATTGAGCGTGCAAGGTATGGAAAGCTGAAGACAATAATTGAAGGTATAGATGAGAAGGAGTTCGACCTTGAGGAAATTGCAAAAAAGCTGAAGGCGAAGCTGGCATGCGGAGGAACAGTAAAGAAAGGAAGAATAGAGCTTCAAGGGGACCACAGAGAAAAGGTCAAGCAATTGTTGGCAGAGTATGGATTTTCAGAGGACTTAATCGAAATCGAGTGACCAAGAAAACATTAATATGGCATGAGCTGATAGGACTGAAGGTAAAGGTCAGGAAAAGCTCTCATCCAGAGCTGGTTGGCATTGAAGGTTATGTAATAGATGAGACAAAAAATACGCTCACAATCGTCGGGGAGAAGGTTTGGATAATCCCTAAGAACGTTGCTGAATTTGAGTTTGAAGTTGGCGATAAAAAAATCGTAATTGATGGAAAGAAACTGATTGGAAGACCCGAGATGAGATTGAAAAAGAGGTGGAAAAGATGAGAGACATTGGGTTGAGGATTCAACCTCCTGCTGAAAAATGTGACGATCCAAAGTGCCCCTGGCATGGGCACTTAAAAATCCATGGTAGAGTATTTGAGGGAATAGTGGTCAGTGACAAGCCAAGAAGGACAGTTACAGTTGAAAGACAGTACTACCACTATCTTAGAAAGTATGAAAGATACGAGCTCAGAAGAAGCAAAATCCACGCCCATAACCCTCCATGTGTCAATGCTAAAGCCGGTGATAAGGTGTTAATTGCGGAAACAAGACCATTAAGCAAGACAAAGCACTTTGTTGTTGTGGCAGTTCTGCAGAAGGCTGAAAAGAGGTGAGTATGATGGCAAAGAGAGGAAAGAAAGGTGCTGGTGCAACAAGGGGTGTTTCACCTATAAGGCCCACAAGAGCATTGCCCGTTGGTGCCTACCTTAAGGTTGCTGACAACAGCGGCGCTAAGGTAATCCAGATCATTGGTGTCGTTGAGTATCACGGTGTTAGAAGAAGATTAGCTTCCGCAGGCGTTGGAGACATGGTAGTTGCAACGGTTAAAAAGGGAAGACCGGACATGAGACATCAAGTCGTTAGAGCAGTCATCGTTAGGCAAAGAAAAGAATACAGAAGATTGGATGGAATGAGGGTTAAGTTTGAAGATAATGCGGCTGTCATTACGACAGAGGATGGGGTCCCAAGAGGAACTGAAATTAGAGGGCCAATTGCAAGAGAAGCAGCTGAGAAATGGGTTAGATTGGGAGGTATCGCGAGCATAGTATTGTGAGGTGAGAGAAATGAGACTTAACTCAAAGCAACCAAAAAAGCAGAGAAAGTTTTTGTATAATGCTCCTCTTCACTTAAGGTACAAGATAATGAGTGCCACGCTATCACCAGAGCTTAGGCAGAAATATGGGGTAAGAAATCTGCCAATAAGAACTGGTGACAAGGTTAAAATTATGCGCGGGGATTACAAGGGCATTGAAGGGAAAGTAGTTGAAGTTGACCTAAAGAAGTACAGGATACATGTTGAAGGAGTTACACTTAAGAAGGTCAATGGAACCGAAGTATTCTACCCAATACATCCCTCAAACGTCATGATTGTTGAGCTTAACCTTGATGATGAGAGAAGGAAAAGAATAATTGAGAGGAGGGCTTGATTATGGCAAGAAAGGGTGCTAAGAGGCATTTAAAGAGGCTCGCTGCTCCGACTCAATGGTATATTGAGAGAAAAACACACAAATGGGCTGTGAGACCAAGACCAGGACCGCACAACATGAGAACATCAATTCCACTCTTGTACATCGTTAGAGACTATCTGGGGTATGCTAAAACGGCAAGAGAAGCAAGAAAAATACTCAACGAAGGCAAAATCCTTGTAGACGGCAAGGCAAGAAAGGACTACAAGTTCCCAGTTGGAATTATGGATGTTGTTTCAATCCCAGAGACTGGTGAACATTACAGGGTTTTACCAAACAGAATTGGTAAGCTCATCCTTCATCCAATAAGCGAGGAAGAGGCTAAGACAAAACCGCTTAGAATTAACAGAAAGATCATGGTCAAGGGAGGGAACCTTCAGATTGGCTTCCATGATGGAACAAACCATCTCGTAAAGCTCAGTTCACTCACCGATGAAGTTAAAGACCGCTTCAAGACATCATATACAGTCCTCATGAAGATGCCGGAGAGAGAAATCACCGAAGTACTTCCATTTGAAATCGGTGCATACGTCTTCGTTACACAGGGTAAAAACGTTGCAAGAATCGGTAAGATAGTTGAGGTCAGACACTTCCCAGCGGGCTGGCCAGATGTTGTTACAATTGAAGACCAAGAAGGCGAGCTCTTCGACACACTCAAAGAGTATGCCTTTGTTATTGGGAAGGACAAGCCAGAGATTTCATTGCCATGAATTGCCATGAGGTGAATTGAAATGATAGCAAATAGAGAGCAAATTTTAGCTGATTGGGAAGCTCATCCAATGAGAAGACCAAGGATAGCTAAGGTTACAATCAACATTGGTGTTGGTGAGAGCGGAGAGAGGTTAACAAAAGCAGAGACAATGCTCCAGCAACTTGTTGGGCAAAAACCAATTAGGAGAAGGGCAAAGAAGACAAACAGAGACTTTGGAATTAGAAGGGGGGAACCAATAGCTGTAAAAGTTACACTCAGAGGAAAGAAGGCATATGAAATGCTCAAGAGACTTTTGGCAGCAGTTGACAACAAGCTCAAAGCATCAAGTTTTGATGAACACGGAAACGTCTGCTTTGGAATTGATGAACACATAAACATTCCAGGTGTTGAGTACGATCCAGAGATTGGTATCTTCGGTATGGATGTCTGTGTCACACTTGAAAGACCAGGATTTAGGGTTGCAAGAAGGAGGAGAAAGAGACACAAGATACCCACAAGACACAAGCTGACAAAGGAGGAAGGTATGGTTTTCATGCAAGAGGAATTTGGCGTTGAGATTGTGGAGGGATGATGGATGGCAAAGGCAGATTACAACAGGAGAAAGCCGAGAAAGTTTGGTAAAGGAGCGAGAAGGTGCATTCGCTGCGGACAATATGGGCCAATAATTAGAATCCACGGACTTATGTTGTGCAGGCACTGCTTTAGAGAGATAGCTCCAAAATTAGGGTTTAGGAAATACGAGTGAGGTGAGAGAAGATGACTTTACTTGACCCATTGGCAAATGCCCTATCACATATTACAAACAGTGAGAAGGTTGGGAAGAAGGAGATTTACATAAAACCAGCTTCAAAACTTATTGGGGAAGTTTTGAGGGTCATGCAGGAGAACGGTTACATCGGTGAATTTGAGTTCATTGACGATGGAAGGGCTGGGATTTATAGGGTTCAGCTCATAGGCAAGATAAACAAAGCTGGTGCAATAAAGCCAAGATTCCCTGTCAAGGCGAGAGACTATGAGTACTGGGAGAAGAGATTCCTCCCAGCATTCGAGTTTGGAATACTGATAGTCTCAACATCCCAGGGTGTAATGACCCACAAGGAAGCAAGAGATAAGGGGATTGGTGGAAGACTGATAGCTTACGTCTACTGAGGTGAGAGAGATGCCAATTGACGCGTGGGTAAGGGAAGAAGTTGAAATTCCAGAGGGAGTTGAAGTCACTGTTGAAAATAACGTTGTCAAGGTAAAGGGGCCAAAGGGAGAGCTTGAGAGAGAGCTGAAGTATCCAGGGGTCAAGATATTCACAGAGGACGGCAAGGTTGTGATTTACAAGGACTTTCCAAGGAGAAGGGACATAGCGATTGCAAGAACATTCAAAGCTCACATAAACAACATGATTAAGGGTGTAACTGAAGGATTCACCTACAAGCTTAAGGTTGTTTACAGCCACTTCCCAGTCACTGTTAAGGTTCAAGGGGACAAGGTTATCATTGAGAACTTCCTCGGTGAAAAAGCTCCAAGGATTGCTCAAATATTGCCGGGAGTTAAAGTCAAGGTCATGGGGCAGGAAATCGTTGTTGAAGGAATTGATAAAGAAAAGGTTGGACAAACAGCGGCAAACATTGAGCAGGCAACGAGGATCACAAAGTGGGATAGAAGAGTGTTTCAAGATGGAATTTACATTGTTGAGAAGGCTGGCAAGCCTATAAAGTTCTGAGGTGTGAGAAATGAATGAAAAAGCGAGACTCTTAAGAATTAGGGCAAAGCTCAAGAGGAAAAAGCCAAAATTCCTCAGACAAGAATGGTGGCGCTTTCCAAAGTTCAAGAATGATCCAAAGTGGAGAAGGCCAAAGGGAATTGACAGTAAGATGAGGCTCAAGAAGAAGGGTAAGCCAAGGTCACCAAGCATTGGGTGGAGTTCACCAAGGGCCGTTCGTGGATTACATCCAAGTGGATATGAGGAAGTGTTAGTTCACAACGTTAAGGAGCTTGAAGTCCTTGATCCAGCAAGACAGGCAGCCAGGATTGCAAGAACCGTTGGAAAGAAGAAGAGGGTCATGATAATTGAGAGAGCAAAAGAGTTAGGTATTAAGGTGCTTAACGGGTGATTGTCATGAGGATGCAGAGAAGAATTGCCGCTGAGATTTTAAAATGTGGTGAGAACAGAATCTGGATTGATCCTGAGAGAATTGAAGATGTCAAATCTGCAATCACAAGGGAAGATATTAAGCGTTTGATAAAAGAGGGAGTCATTAAGAAAAAACCAGTCAAGGGACAGAGCACTTATAGGGCTAAGATAAGGCACGAACAGAGGAAGAAGGGAAGACACAGAGGGCCAGGAAGCAGAAAGGGTAAAAAGACAGCAAGAATGGGCAAGAAGGAGAGATGGATTATGACCATCAGGGCATTGAGAAAAGAACTTAGAAAGCTCAAGGCAGAGAAGAAGATAGATGTTCACACCTACAGGAGATTGTACATAAGAGCAAAAGGTGGACAGTTCAAGAACAAGCACCAGCTCTACCTGTTCCTTGAGGAGAAGGGAATATTGAAGAGGTGATATAAATGGCACACGGACCAAGATATAGGGTTCCATTCAGAAGGAGGAGAGAAGGGAAGACCAACTATCACAAACGCTTAGCCTTACTCAAGTCAGGCAAGCCAAGGTTAGTTGTTAGAAAGACTTTAAACCATCACATTGCCCAAATCATTGTTTACGATCCAAAAGGTGACAGAACTTTAGTTTCAGCTCACACAAGGGAGTTAATGAGGGACTTTGGCTGGAAGGGACACGGAGGAAACACGCCAAGCGCTTATCTGCTCGGTCTGCTCATTGGTTACAAGGCGTTGCAGAAGGGCATAGGTGAAGCTATCCTTGACATAGGCTTGCACCCACCAACAAGAGGTTCAAGCATCTTTGCAGTCCTTAAAGGTGCAGTTGATGCTGGTTTGAATGTTCCACACAGTGAGGAAATTTATCCGGATGAGTATAGAATCAGGGGAGAACACATAGCTGAATACGCCAAAATGCTCAAAGAGGAAGACGAGGAGAGATATAGAAGACAATTTGGAGGTTACCTCCTTAAAGGTCTTGATCCTGAAAAGCTTCCAGAGCACTTTGATGAGGTCAAAGCGAGAATAATTGAAAAGTTTGAGGGGGCGAGAGAATGAGCCAAGACTGGAGGGAATACGCTCAAAGAGTATTAGAGGAATGGCAGCCCAGAACTAAGTTGGGCATGCTTGTTAAGGAAGGACAAATTACCGACATTCATGAAATATTCAGAAAGGGATACCAGATTAAGGAGCCAGAGATTGTTGACGTTTTACTGCCAGAGGTCAATGCAAGGGAAAATCAGCAAGTTCTCGATATTGCCTTGACAGTTAGAATGACCGACAGCGGTAGGAGGGTGAGATTCAGGGTTTTAGCGGCAGTTGGTAACAGAGATGGCTATGTTGGACTGGGCATTGGTCACGGAAAGGAAGTTGGTATCGCAATTAGAAAGGCAATAAACTATGCTAAGATAAACATCATCGAAATTAAGAGGGGCTGTGGTTCATGGGAGTGCAGATGTAGAAGACCTCACTCAGTTCCATTCACCGTTGAAGGAAAAGAGGGAAGCGTTAGAGTTAAGCTCATGCCAGGGCCGAGAGGTCTTGGACTTGTCATTGGTGATGTTGGCAAAAAGATACTGACCTTAGCAGGAGTTAAGGACGTTTGGAGTCAGAGCTTTGGTGAAACAAGAACAACAGTTAACTTCGCAAAGGCAGTGTTTGATGCACTCTACAACACCAACAAGGTTGCCATTAAACCAGATATGATTGAAAAGTACGGCATTGTCGTTGGTAGAGAGATGTCACAGAGCTTTGAACTGTGAGGTGAGCAAAGATGGCAAAAATAGCAATAATTAGGGTTAGAGGAAGGGTTGGAGTTAAGAGGCCAGTGAAGGATACACTTGCAATGCTCAGACTTCACAAGGTTAATCATCTCGTTATAGTTGATGATACACCAAGCTACAAGGGAATGATTCAGAAGGCAAAGGACTACATTACATGGGGCGAAATTAACGCAGAAACACTTACAAAGCTCATAAGGAAGAGGGGCAGATTAATCGGGAACAGGAAGGTTACAGATGAATACGTTCAGGAAAAGCTTGGAATGACAATTGAAGAGTTCGCAGAAAAAGTCATTAATGGAGAAATGAAGCTCAGCGACTTGCCAAACCTCAAACCAGTCTTTAGGCTCCATCCACCAAGGGGTGGCTTCAAGGGAAGCAAGAAGAGGACGTTTAAAGAAGGAGGAGCTTTAGGCTATAGGGGCGAGAAGATTAATGAGCTTATAGAAAGAATGCTGTGAGGTGCTTGTGATGATTAGGAGAAGAAAGAAAGTGAGAAAGCTTCGTGGTTCCCACACTCATGGCTGGGGATGCAAGAAGAAGCACAGAGGTGGAGGTCACAAGGGCGGTAGGGGTATGGCTGGAACCGGAAAGAGGAAGAAGACAAAATGGACTTGGGTTATCAAATATATGCCCGACCACCTTGGTAAGAGAGGATTCCACAGACCAAAAGCAGTTCAGAGAGAAATCGTTGCTGTTAATCTAAAGTTCATCGATGAGCACTTGGATGAGCTTATGCAGATGGGAATTGCATATGAGGAGAATGAAAAAATCGTCGTTGACACAACACAGTTTGCTGACAAAGTTTTAGGCACTGGAAAGCTCACAAAGCCTTTGGTCATTAAAGCTTATGCCTTCTCCCCCAAGGCCCAAGAAAAGATTAGAGAAGCGGGGGGAGAGGCTGTCCTTGCTTGACCTTTTTATTTTAAATTTTGGCAGGTGTTAATCATGGGCGTAAGAGATGTAGTCTATGCATTGGAAAGGTGGTTTCCAGAAATCGAAAGACCAAAACGACATGTCCCGTTGAAAGAAAAGTTCGCTTGGACAGGTATTGTATTGTTGTTGTACTTTATACTCTCGGAGATACCTCTATTTGGATTGCCCCCAACTGTTCAAGATTATTTTCAAACTTTGAGAGTTGTTCTCGCTGGTAGAAGTGGGAGTATCCTTACTCTGGGTATTGGACCTATAGTCACAGCCGGAATTATCATGCAGCTTTTAGTGGGTTCTGAGATTATCAAGCTTGATTTATCAAACCCTGAGGATAGAAGATTCTACCAAGCAATGCAGAGAGTATTCGCAGTGTTCATGTGTTTCTTTGAAGCAGCTATATATGTGTTTGCTGGTGCATTTGGAAATCCAGCGTTGAGTATTAAGGTACTTCTCACATTACAGCTGGCGATGGGTGGAATACTGCTTATCATAATGGATGAACTTGTTAGTAAGTGGGGAATTGGAAGTGGTATAAGCCTGTTCATAGCGGCTGGTGTTTCTCAGAGAATAATCACAAGAGCATTTAATCCATTAACTACAACCCAGGTTATAGATCCCCTTACAGGAAAACCTGCAATAATTGGTGCAATCCCTGCCTTCATTCAGCATTTAATTAACGGTGATTTAACGGGTGGATTCTACAGAGGAAATCTACCTGGTATGAGTAACGTCCTGGCAACACTTGTGGTATTTTTCATTGTTGTGTATCTTGAAAGCATGCGTGTTGAAATTCCACTCAGCTATGGAAGGGTTACAGTTAGGGGTAGATACCCAATTAGGTTCATGTATGTTTCAAACATTCCAATTATCCTGACTTTCGCGCTTTATGCAAACATTCAGCTCTGGGCAAGATTTTTGCAAAAAATCGGGCATCCAATTTTGGGGCAGTTTGATCCGAAAACGGGTGCAGCGATTTCAGGGTTTGTAAGATACACGATACCAGTTAGAGATATCTTCCATGTCATGTCTGACCCATTAAGGGCTCTAATTTATGCTCTTATGACAATCTTTTGGGCTTTAATCTTTGGATTCCTTTGGGTTGAGCTCACTGGATTGGATGCAAAGACCATAGCAAGGCAGTTACAAAAAGCAGGTCTTCAAATTCCGGGATTCAGAAGAGACCCAAGAATCCTCGAGAGAGTTCTTCAGAGATATATCCCATACGTAACCTTCTGGGGTTCATTTACACTTGCGGTGGTCGCAATATTGGCTGACTTCCTTGGAGCATTGGGAACTGGAACCGGAATACTGCTGACTGTTGGTATACTCTACAGATTCTATGAGGAGATAGCAAGAGAACAGGTAAGTGAAATGTTTCCAATGTTGCGCAGGTTCTTTGGATGACATTTCTTTTTCCAAAAAATCTTTAAACCCCTACTTCTTTTATCCCTTTGACAGCAAATTTCATAGTCTTAAATTCATTAGGGTGATATCAATGCCATTTGTAGTCATGATCACTGGTATTCCAGGAGTAGGCAAGAGCACTATCACAAGATTAGCTCTAAGAAGAACGCGAGCTAAATTCAGACTCATTAACTTTGGAGATCTAATGTTTGAGGAAGCTGTAAAAATGGGATGGGTTAAACACAGGGATGAAATGAGAAAACTGGACCTGCAAAAGCAAAGAGTTCTTCAGCAAAAAGTGGCAGAAAAAATAGCAGAGATAGCAAAAAAAGAACCCGTCCTCTTGGACACTCATGCTACAATCAGAACTCCCCTTGGTTATCTGCTTGGGTTTCCAAGAAAAGTTATCGAAACAATAAGTCCAACCTTCATTGTGATAATTGAAGCAACTCCAAGCGAAATCCTTGGTAGACGTTTAAGGGATCTCAAAAGAGATAGAGATGTTGAAACTGAAGAGCAAATCCAGAGACATCAAGATTTAAATAGGGCTGCTGCAATAAGCTATGCAATACATTCCAATGCACTTATAAAGATAATTGAGAACCATGAAGATAAGGGTCTTGAAGAGGCTGTTAATGAGCTGGTAAAAATACTTGATTTGGCGGTGGAGGAATATGCTTGAGCCGATATATGCTGTATTGGATAAGGTGTTTGGGCCATTGGTTGTCTCAACTCACCCATTGTGGGTAGTGACAATTTCAGGCATAATACTGGGTTCGTTCTTCACATTGGTAAACTATTTCTTAGTTGACCAGGAAAAGATGAAAAGACTTCAGAAGCTAAGCCAAGAATTTCAAAAAGAGTGGAATGAAGCACAGAAAGCTGGGGATGAGAAAAAGCTTAGGAAACTTCAGCAGAAGCAAATGGAACTCTTGAGACTTCAGAACGAAGTCATGAAAGACACATTCTTTAAACCAATGCTCGTGACAATGCCGGTATTCTGGATATTCTTCGGTTGGCTGAGGAGATGGTATGTTGAGGTTGGCATTATAAAAGCTCCGTTCAACTTCTTCATCTTCGACTGGTTCCATAGGTTCTATCACTCTGGACTTCCGGCAAATGAACTTGGCTACATCGGATGGTACGTCTTAACCTCTACGATCGTGGGACAGATTTTGAGAAAGCTGTTGGACATGGCTAGTTAAGTTTAAAAATGCTGAACAAAAATGCTAAGCGAGGTGAAGAAAAATGAAATCAATGCATAGATCAAGGTCATGGAAAAGGAGATATGTTAGGACTCCTGGGGGAAGAACCGTCATACACTTTGAGAGGAAAAAGCCAAAGATAGCACACTGTGCAATGTGTGGAAGACCACTTAACGGTATTCCAAGGGGAAGACCAAGCGAGCTAAGGAAGTTACCGAAAACCAAGAAGAGGCCAGAAAGACCAATGCCACATCTCTGTCCAAGTTGCATGCGCAAAGTCATGAAGGCTCAGGTTAGGGCTCAAATTTCTTGATTTTAAAACTTTTTCACGTGGTTGAAATGCCAAAAAATTGCTTAGTGATAACAGTAAGTGGTTTAGCGGGCTCCGGTACAACAACACTCTGCAGAAACATTGCCAGACATTACGGGTTTAAGCACGTATATGCGGGATTGATTTTCAGGCAGATGGCAAGGGAAATGGGCATGACTCTGCAAGAGTTTCAAAAATATGCTGAACTTCATCCGGAAATTGATAGAGAGGTTGACAGAAGGCAAATTGAGGCTGCTAATGAGTGTAATGTTGTTATTGAGGGCCGTTTGGCTGGATGGATGGTTAGGAATGCTGACCTCAAAATATGGCTTGATGCTCCAATAAAAGTTAGAGCAGAAAGGGTTGCAAGGAGAGAGGGCATCAGTATTGAGGAAGCATTCATGCAGATTGCTGAGAGGGAGAAACAAAACAGGAAAAGATATTTAAACCTTTATGGTATTGACATCAACGACCTTTCGATTTATGATTTGGTCATAAACACTTCGAAATGGTCGCCCGATGGGGTCTTCGCAATTGTGAAGGCCGCCATCGACCACCTGTACCCCGATGGCGACACGGGGTTCGGGCGTTTTGCCCGGAATAAAAGATGAAAGGAGGTGGGATGAATGCCAGCAATTGATATAGGAAGAATAGCGGTTGTTATTGCCGGAAGAAGAGCTGGACAAAAGGTTGTTGTAGTTGATATAATTGACAAGAATTTCGTCCTCGTTACAGGTGCTGGGCTGAACAAGGTTAAGAGGAGAAGGATGAACATAAAGCACATTGAACCACTCCCAGAGAAGATCAACATTCCAAGGGGAGCAAGCGACGAGGAAGTTAAATCCGCCCTTGAGCAGGCTGGAATAAGCTTGGCTTGAAGTTAAACCAAGCTTTTAGCTTCTCTTTTCTATTCTTGCTCAAGCTTCTCAAACTACAAGCTTAAGGCAGATTTATAAAGCAAAATACCAAATTTTAGTGAGGTGAGAAAATGCTAACGCTTCACGCAGTGATATGGGAAGAAGAGGGAGTGTATGTAGTTAAGGAGGTCTTTACAGGAGTAACTACCCAAGGTGAGACTATTGAGAAGGCACTTGAAAATTTAAAAGAAGCAGTTGAGTTATATCTGGAAGAGTTTCCGGAACTAAAGGAGGAACTTAGGAAAATAAAGCTCATTGGGGATTTCAATGTCCAGATCGCCAAAGCTCTCGGGTGAAGAAGTTATCAAGGCTCTCGTTAGGAAATTTGGGTTCAAGGTTTCGAGGCAAAAAGGAAGCCATGTAGTACTGGTTAAATACGTTGATGGTAGAAAAATTGGTACTGTTGTTCCTCTGCATAAAGAGTTAAAACATGAACCCTTTTAGGTGTCCTTAAATTAGCTGGCATAGATAAAGATGAGTTTATTGAAGCTTTAAATGATCCGTAGGTGATGCTCATGGCGAGAGATGAAGTTAGAAGAATCCTTCCCGCAGATATTGAGCGTGAAGTGCTTATCAAAGATGAAAAAGCTGAAACAAA
This sequence comes from uncultured Thermococci archaeon, assembly GCA_964615185.1. Taxonomy (GTDB): domain Archaea; phylum Methanobacteriota_B; class Thermococci; order Thermococcales; family Thermococcaceae; genus Thermococcus_B. The sequence continues at coordinate 3,981 of CAZTOS010000011.1, read as the reverse complement.
CCCAAAGTGGGGCTTTCCTCCAGAGAAGAGACCTATGGAAATGCACATGCAGTTTGGCATAATAAATCTCGACAAGCCTCCAGGACCGACAAGTCACGAGGTTGTAGCATGGATTAAAAAGCTCTTTAACTTAAAGAAAGCTGGTCATGGGGGAACACTTGATCCAAAGGTCAGCGGTGTTTTGCCTGTTGCCCTTGAGAAGGCAACCCGTGTGGTTCAGGCTCTTTTACCTGCGGGAAAGGAGTACGTGGCTTTAATGCATCTCCATGGTGAGGTTCCTGAGGATAAAATCCACAAAGTTATGAAGGAGTTTGAGGGAGAAATCATTCAGAGACCCCCTCTGAGGAGTGCAGTTAAAAGAAGGTTGAGGACGAGAAAGGTTTACTACATTGAAATTTTGGAAATAGAAGGCAAAGATGTCCTCTTCAGAGTCGGTGTTGAGGCTGGAACTTACATCCGTTCACTAATCCACCACATAGGACTGGCTTTGGGTGTTGGTGCTCATATGACTGAGCTGAGAAGAACAAGAAGTGGACCATTTAAAGAGGATGAGACCTTAGTAACCCTGCACGATCTTGTAGATTACTATCACTTCTGGAAGGAAGATGGAATCGAAGAATACTTCCGCAGAGCAATCCAGCCGATGGAGAAGGCTGTGGAGCATCTGCCGAAGGTCTGGATAAGAGATTCAGCCGTTGCTGCTGTGACTTATGGGGCTGATTTGGCAGTTCCTGGGATCGTTAAGGTGCATGCTGGCATAAAGAGAGGAGATTTGGTTGCTATAATGACTCTCAAGGATGAGCTTGTCGCATTAGGAAAGGCCATGATGACGAGCCAAGAGATGCTCAACAAGAGCAAGGGAATAGCTGTTGATGTTGAAAAGGTGTTCATGCCAAGGGATTGGTATCCAAAGATGTGGTAATCTTTTTATGTTTCTGCTTCCTCTTTTAATTCATGATCGTGAGAAAAGCTTCTTTTAACGATGTTCTTGGGATTGTTAAGTGCCATCTATCTGATGTCAATATTCCTGATTACGAAAGGCTTAGTGTTGAGGAGAGATACAGATACGGAGGACCATGGATGAGCGTGGAAACCTGCTCAATTCATCTAAACTATCTCTTTTTGTACAGGCATCCAGTTCTGGTTGCTGAAGAAAGTGGTGAAATAGTAGGAGAAGTTGAGGCATTAATCTCTAAGGAGCATTTTCTGGGAAAGATCCGGAAGATATGCCATGTGGAGGTTCTCATGGTGAAAGAAAGTCATAGAAGGAGAGGGATAGGAAGAAGGCTGATGGAAGCTGTAGAAGACATTGCAAGAAAGGAAGGATGCGAACTTATAACAACAACTCCTGAAGACAGATCCTACAAGTTCTATAAGAAGCTTGGATACGAAGATGCTTTTGAAGGGACAATTGTTAAAATAGATACTGAGAACTTCCATAAAATTTCAGGTATGAAGGTCGAATTTCCTTGGGAAAATGTGATGAGGCTGAAAATGGTTGCTGGGATGTTCCAAAGTTCGTACCATCACTGGTTTACATCTTTCGTGGATATCATTGCAGGAATAGACAAGATCATAAGCAGTGGGATTGTTGGAAGATCCTATTACGTTCTCAGAGAACTGCCTAACGGAAGTGGAGGGTTGTATGTTTGGGGTAGCGAAGAGGACATACCAAAAGCTCTGAGAATTGCTAAAGGAACTTTCAAAACCGTTATAACTGTTTTGAATGGGAAGATGGCAGAAAAATATGGGGATATAATTGGGAAGAATGTTGCGGTTGCAAAAAATTTGAAGGGCTGAGCAAAAATTGAGAATCAAAAATGAAGCTGTTAAATAAGCAGGAATTAAGCCCAATTTGGCATAATCCTTTTTAAACCTCCCACCGAATCTTCAACCATGAGTTATTATTACTCTGAAAATCCCAATGTTCCGCTAAAAACTAAGACAATTGAGGTATTTGTTAGAGGACAGTACTTTAGGTTCATTACAGCAAGTGGAGTCTTCTCATTCGGTAAATATGATGATGGTACCCGATTATTGGTTGAAAATGTCATCCTCGAGAAGGATTGGCGTGTTTTGGATTTGGGCTGTGGATATGGTGCAATTGGCATTGTTGTCGCTAAGTTTGTCGATTATGTTGTCATGATTGACATTAATAGAAGAGCAGTGAGCATGGCAAAGAAAAACTTAAAAATCAACAATGTGAAGAATGCCGAGGTTAGATGGGGCAACCTTTATGAACCCGTCAAAGGAGAAAAGTTTCACAGCATAATTACAAACCCTCCGGTGCATGCTGGCAAGGAAGTTTTGAGGGAAATAGTTATAAATGCTCCTAAGCATCTCTACGATGGAGGTTTGCTTCAGCTGGTGATAAGAACTAATCAGGGCGCAAAGTTTATTAAAGCCCTAATGAAGCAAACCTTTAAAGATGTGAGAGAATTAGCCAAAGGGAGTGGCTATAGGGTGTATGCCGGGATCGCCTAGCCTGGGATGGCGCGGGCCTTGAGAGCCCGTGGGCGTTTGCCCGCCGGGGTTCAAATCCCCGTCCCGGCGCCAAAATCCTCTTGAAGGATTGAATCTTGGAGGTGTATTTATAATGGCAGATTTCAGACACATCGTTCGTGTTGCGGGAGTAGATTTAGATGGAAATAAGCAGCTCAGATGGGCGCTCACAGGAATAAAAGGAATAGGCATGAACTTTGCTACAATGGTGTGCAGAGTTGCCGGATTAGATCCATTTCAGAAGGCAGGTTACTTAACAGACGAACAGGTTAAGCTCATTGAGAAAATCCTTGAAGACCCAGTTAGGCACGGAATTCCACCTTGGGCCGTGAACAGACCAAAGGACTATGAGACTGGAAGAGATATGCACCTCATTGGTGCAAAGCTTGTCATGGCATGGCGTGAAGACGTTAACAGGCTCAGGAGAATTAGGGCATACAGGGGTATTAGGCATGAGCTTGGCTTACCATTGAGAGGACAGAGAACAAGATCAAACTTCAGAAGAGGAGCAACAGTTGGTGTAAGAAGAAAGAAGAAGTGAGGTGGTATAAATGGGAGACCCTAAGAGACAAAGGAAGAAGTACGAAACTCCCTCTCATCCATGGATTAAGGAGAGACTTGACAGAGAGAGAGTTTTGATGAAGAAGTATGCTCTCAAAAACAAGAAAGAGCTTTGGAAGCACGAAACTCAGCTTAAAGAGTTCAGAAGAAGGGCAAGAAGATTACTCGCAGCAAGAGGGAAGCAGGCAGAAATTGAGAGGCAGCAGCTCCTTCAGAGATTGGCAAGACTTGGAATCCTTCCAGAAAATGCAGTGTTGGATGATGTCCTCTCACTTACAATCGAGGACATCTTAGAGAGAAGACTTCAGACGCTTGTTTATAAGAAGGGTCTTGCAAGGACAATTAAGCAGGCAAGGCAGTTGATTGTTCACGGACACATAGAGGTCAATGGACAAATCATCAGGTCACCAAGTTACCTTGTTCTTAGAGAAGAGGAAGATGGTATAACCTACGCAAAGACATCACCGTTCGCCAAGGAGTCACATCCCGAGAGGGTTGTTATTGAGCAAGCTAAGCAGGCGGGTGAGGCGCAATGACTGAGGAGGTAAATATCAAGAAGAAGGAGAAATGGGGGGTTGCTCACATTTACTCTTCATACAACAACACCATAATCCACATAACCGACCTCACAGGCGCAGAGACAATTTCAAGATGGAGCGGTGGTATGGTTGTTAAGGCAGACAGGGATGAACCATCTCCATACGCAGCCATGATTGCCGCTAAGAGGGCAGCTGAAGAGGCTTTGGAGAAGGGTATTATTGGTGTTCACATTAAAGTTAGAGCCCCTGGAGGAAGTAAGAGCAAGACCCCAGGACCAGGTGCCCAAGCTGCAATTAGAGCTTTAGCCAGGGCTGGTCTCAGAATTGGTCGTGTTGAAGACGTTACACCAATACCCCACGACGGTACAAGACCTAAGGG
>CAZTOS010000010.1:25282-43935 GCA_964615185.1 uncultured Thermococci archaeon | reverse complement strand
CAACTGGAGAGAAGCTTATGCTTACTATCCAGATATCACAAATCCAGAATTTCAAAAATTGCAACTTTCTTGGGCAAAGAAAATGATAGATTCTGGAGCAGATGCTATCTGGATAGATATGCTCTTTGCCCAGGCAAGAATGTTTTATGAATTAACAAAAGATCCTTATCATCCAGCAGTTAAAGAAGCTTATGAAGCGGCTTTAAAGCAAATAGATGAAATCCATAAATATGCGAAGGAGAAAGGAAAATATGTTTATGTTGGCGGGTGGACGAATTTCCTTGAGATAAAAGATAGCAAGGGCAATCCAGCATATCCCATGCCGGATTTCGATTTTGTTGTGAATATGATTTGGGAGGAAGAGGTTAAAAACAAAAATCTGTCCGAGAAAAGGTGGGATATATTTTTTGCCAAGGTTAAAAAATATCTGGGCAATGATACTCTTATTTTGGTTTTTATGGATGAAGCGGCAGTTAGATGGCAGGATCAACCCCTAGGCATTTTCTCCCAATATTTAAATAAAACCGAGCAAGCAAAATTCTTGGAGATGGCAGATAGTTTCTTCTCTCGAAAAAGAGAGGAATTTAAACTTCCAATAACTTTTGTTTATCCTTTGCATGGAGGTTGGATGGGAACAAATGCCAAAGTTCTTTCTTTTGGAAAATTTAAAGTTTATGATGCTCTTGCTCCAGAGTTTGAGACTTATGAAACGATAAAAGAGCTTGCTCAAAGTAAAAAATGAGAGTGCGACTCTTCGCTTTGCTTGGCGCTTTCGTTCTCGGACAAGAGGAGGATGTGGCTCTTTTAGAGCCCAAGTTTTGCAAGGCAAAACTTCGTAAATACCAAAAACGTTATCAAAAATTGCAGGTACATCAAATAATAGTTTAAAAATTAAAAAACGGAAGTGACAAAATGAATAGAATGCTCCCGCTGGTATGCATTGCAATAATCTTTGCAGCCAGCCTTTACGTATTACAATCTTCAAAAATGAAATTTGAAAGCTCAGACTACAGATTCGAGATTGTTGAAGGAAGGAAAATTTCTGCGAACAACGGCGTATACGTGTTTGGATTTATTGAGAACTGCACTGAAAGAGGAGCCCCATACATTAAAATGATAAACGGCTGGAATCTGACGCTTGATGAGGACTTATGGATTTCAAATGTTTTGAAGTGCCTCGACGGAAGTATTTACGCTGCAGGTGTAGAGATTGCCAAGATTGAAGATGGCAAGATTGCATGGATAAAGAATCTTGCGATCAAGAGAGTTGGCTGCGAAGGAACAAGAGAGAACCCTATCCCTGTTGAGTATGAAGACTATCTAAACGTGTTTGACATTGAAAGCGATGGAGAATTTCTTTACTTTAACACGAGAGGCGGAGTGGTGAAAACAGACAAGGATTTAAATGTAATTTGGGCTGTAGTATTAAAAGGTATCATATCTGGAGAGCCTTGGAACGATGATATTTCCGTGTCCGATGGGATATACTTAACAAAAGGAAACAAAATTATCAAGCTCAGCAAGGACGGCAAGCTTGAATGGGCTGTCTCCTTAAAATCTAAAGAGAAGATAAAAAGAAAAGTTGAGATACCAGAAGAAAAGAGGAAAATAGCCGAGAAAGAAGGAGAGAAAATCCCAGAGTTTGAAGAACTTCCGAAGTATTCCATAGAACTATATGCAGTTTATGCTGGAGAAAATGTTTACGTTGCTGGGTTTGCCCATGAGCATCTCCGCGAATCACCATATGAAGAAGTTCATCCATTCTTTGCCAAGCTGAGCAGAGATGGAGAAGTCCTATGGGCTGAAATTATAAATGCAACATATCCAGCAGACCACTATGTAGCAGAGGGTAAGATTATAAAAGATGGGAAAAGATTCATCGCCTGGGTAAGCAACTATGTGCTTTTCGTGTTTAGTGAAAATGGCGATCTTATTGATTTCTATTTGCTCAAAGGTTCTATCAGCGATTTAGACTTAAGGGATAATATAATCTATATTGCCAGTCCTGTAGTATGTAGGGAATGGCTGGAGAATGGAGAGGAGAAATTTGAGAGAATAAGCGTAGAGATTGAGAAGAGAGATACTTCAGCAACGCCAATTGATATTTTGACCGAAAGAGTAGAGCCCAAAGTTAAAAACATTGAATGTTATTCGAAGGACTGGGAAAAGAAAACACTAATTCCATTCGGCTAAGGACTTTGCACAAAGAATCAGCTTGTAGCTCTTCGCCGCGAGGCCTTACGAGGGTTGCTGGCTTGATTCCGCTTACATAACTTAGAAGATGAGCTCGCGACTTCATATAACGGCGGATAAAAGGAAACTAAAGATTTCTTTAAATTACCTTTGGCACTTTGTTTATCCGCAATACGTTCAATAAGCTAACAGAGCGGAATTATGTGTTTTTCTTTAGCTTTACCACTTGCTTTGCAAACTCTTCAAGAACTTCCTTTCTCTTGCCCTCGAAGAACTTTATTGAACCCGCATAGCTGTGCCCCCCTCCTTCAACTCCTGCATCTGGAAGCTTCTCTTGGAGAATCTTAATAATCTCGTTTAGGTCAAAGTTGTAAGCTGCCATACTATCGCTCGCTCTAATCACGGTAAAGTCAGGACCATAAGCTAAAGTCAATATCGGCGAGTCTTCTCCATATCTCTCCTTGAAGTAGTCGTGAATTAAACCGCTGAACTTTCCGGGTGATGGATATTCGAACTTTGGAGCATAAAGCTCAATATCAATTGTATTGAACCTTATCCCGTTTGGCAGAACAATACTCTTTACGTGAGGTAGAGAAGCTTTAAGCGCTTTCTCCTGTTTTGCCTTAACCTCTGGGTAGATAGCATCAATAAGCTTTCTATGCCTCTGAAGATTGCCAGTTAAGAGCAGGATCTCCTCAATTACTCCCTTTCCATCCATGAACTTCCAGTAATAGGCCTCATGGTCAATGACTTCGGCAATCTTCTTTAAATCTTCCTCTTCCAGTCCTTTTACCTCTTTTGCAATCTTTAAATACTGCTCAAATTCTGGGGCTTTACTTCTATCTCCAGTTCCAGCTATGGCTGGGAGATGCTTTATCTTGTCTTCTACCTTTGGATTTATGAATCTTGCAAGTTCAGTTGCTAACATCCCAGCTGTTAGTTCGTAGTATCCTCTTTTGACAAGGTGAGGATTGACATGAACGTCAACCCATTCATCAACTGCCGCTTTGTCCTCGCTTATGAAATCTCTCGGGTCATGATGATCGATGACAACAATCGGAACTCCGTAGGCTTTCAGCCTCTTGTATGCTGGTATATCCTCCGTCGTTCCGCCGTTGTCAACTATCACAACTAACGGCAAGGGCTCACCAAACTTCATCGAATCCTCGACAGCGAAGATTATGTCTTTTAAAACGTCTTCAAGCTCATAGAACGGAGCCCTTGATGGTCTCCTCTTGAAGAGGTGCCACTCAGCCTCTGGGTCCGGTGATACCTCCTTTAAGAGAGGAACTATGGCACTCTCCAGAGCCAACCCGGAGACATAGCCGTCAGTATCTGCATGATGTCTGAGCAGAATAGGCCTCCCCTCATAGATTGCTCTCCTAATCATGAAAGCAGCTTTCATAATCTTTGGCTTAAGCTTCTCCAAAACCTCACTTTTAACCAAGAACCCTACATCTTCCGGCTGTGCTTTTTTGTCAAGTTCTTCCTCAAGTTTCTTTTTGACTTCAGCTGCCTCAGGACCCCATAATCTTGACATGTCGCTTATCTCTATTTGAATTTCGCCAGCGTGGAATGACACTTTTCCAATGATTTCAACAATATCTCCAACGTTTATGTTGGGATAAGCCCTAACGCCGGGAGCTTCAAAAGCTGCTGCCCAAGTTATGCTGGTTCCATCTGTTATTGTGAATACCGTTGGACCACCCGTAACCTGCACTTGGATTATCTTCCCTCTGATTCTTACGGTCTTTCCAGCCAACTCCTCGCTGAGCTCCTCGATCGGTGTAACAGGCAACTCCTTTCTCACGACAACTTGTTTGTAATTCCTCAATGCAGATTCAATGAAATCTATCTCCCTCTTCTCCGGTCTAACATCTAAAACTTGAACCAAAATTTCCATCCCAGGCTTGTATCCTTTTCCTCCAAGCAAATCCTTACGCTTAATTAAACCCACAACATGAGGATTCAGCTTAACAAAAACCCCAAAGCGCTCTACTCTATCGATAACACCTTTGTAAATCTTTCCGATTTCAACGTCTTCATAATCACAAGTCTTATCAAGGATGTATACAATCTTAAACTTCCTTTCGCACTCTGGGCAGACCCAAGTTGTTTCCATGCCGGGTTCCCAAGGCTCTTTCACTTTTCCACAGATGTCACAAGCTAAAACCCTTCCAGTCCCTCCGCATGTTGGACATGTGTCATAAACTGGCACGACACCTTTTCCATGACACTCAGGACAGGGAATTTCATCAACTTCCTCATCAACACCAAAGTAATCAAGGTTTTTGTAACCTTTCAAATGCTCGCCTAATTTGAAATCTGCCGGGACATAGCCCCATCCATTACAGACCTCACACTCCTTCTCGCCCACTTTTACTTTTCCAGTTCCATGACACTCTGGGCACTCCTTAACTGCCATCTCGCTCACCCCTTAGAACAGTCATTTAAAGAGATGTGCCGTTGCTTATAACTCTTTCTTCATATCCAGCAAAGAACATCCAAAATATAACTATAGATGCAGCATATAGGGAACCAGTTATGAGGAATGGGAGTACTAAAGACCTATCGAAGATAATTCCTCCCAAATATTGTCCAATTCCAAAGGTTGAGGTCCAGGCAAAGCTCCTCAGTGCTATTGAAGTTGCCCTTTCTTCCTTTGTGAAGAACTTCATCATAAAAGCATCCCATATTGGGTTGATGATGTTCATGAGGATTGTTCTAACTATGTAAATGACCGAAGCTATCAGAAAGTTTGGAGCGAATGGAAGGGCAATTATCAAAGCTGTTGCACTTCCGTTAAAGCTCACTATTGTTTTCACGCTTCCAATTTTGTCAGCCAGAATCGGCATGGAGAACATTCCCACTGCCATGACAAGCTGTTGTAGTGCAAAGAGTCCACCTATGCTCTCTAAACTCGTTCCAAACTTCAAGTTGAAGTAGAGTCCCATGTATGGGATTGTTACTCCAGCTCCTAAACCTATTAAAGCTGAGGGAAGTGAAAACTTTGCTATCTTTATCAACAGCTCTCTCCTGAGTCTAAGTTTCTTCTCTTCTTTTCCAAGCACTGGAGAGACAAAAGATATTAAGGTTATTTGGATCAAAATAAGAAAAGCTGCAAAGAGCAGAGTTCTTCTATAGGGATTTGCACCATCAAGAACTTTTGGTAGTACCCCGCCTAAGAGCATTCCAAAGGCTGCTCCTGCCGTTCCGAGAGCACTGTTTAGAGTAAACAGATAGTGCCGCTTCTCTTCGCTTACCTCTCCACTAAGCAAAGCCATCAAAGAAGGCCATTCAAATGCCATAGCTATTCCAACAATCACAGATGACAATGCTAAAGCCCAGAATATTGGAACAAAAACCTGAATCAAGCGAGCTATGAAAAACAAAGATAATGAAAGTAGAATTGTTCTTTTATAGCCGAGTTTGACGCTAACTTGTCCGGAAAATAGTAAAAGAGCGGCTTGAACTATCGTTGAAATTGAAAAGAGGGTTCCAATTTCTGTAAAGCCCATTCCAAGGGATTTGAGGTAAAAGGGCAAGATAAACCACACTATATTCCCACCCAACCAGCCAAAGAACGAATAAGCTACAACCAACTTTGCATCTCTACTAAATCCCTTGTATTTTTCAAGGCTCATGATTGAGAGTTGGGACATTCATTTATAAGCATGTCGAAGCGCTTAAACAATGTTAGTAATACAGTTAAGCTTTGTTGTATTTAGCAAAGAGGAAGTAAATGTAAGTCATCCCTACCTCCTCACTTAAGAGGACAGAGAAGTTTGGTCGTCTTATGTCCATGTTCATTCCAACAAAGAGAAATCCAAGTATGAGAAGATAGTAATTTATGGCCGTAACTTGAAATTTATCGAAACGTAACCAATTGCTATACATAGTGAACCACAAAATTTATTAATCTCAGTAAAAAATATTACCAAGCGGTTAAATCAAATAAGGGCTTCATGCCATGCTTTAATTAAAGTGGGCTTAAATAAGCTTCTACTCAAAAGTTTAAAAAGACTAACCGCCAAATTGTCCTTATGACCATGAAGTGTACCAGAATAACAAAAATAGGTGCCATTTCTGGATTTTTAGTACCAGCAATATTTGTGATTATGTTGACTTTAGCCATTCATCTTAACCTTTGATTTTTGTCCCATAAAATGCTTTAAGTGACTTGGGTTCCGACAAGATACATATTGTTGGTCTGATTGTCTGAGTCCCAGAAACTATTGGAGCAGCATTTATACTTTCTTGGATTGTTCTTATGAGCTATAAAATGCTGAAAATAGAAAAATAAAATGAGACTCAGATTTCCTTCATAAACTCTTCAACAGCTGTTTTTGTTAACGTGTAGTCTTTCCCGGCAAGTATAATGACCTTATACTCTGGATTATTTGGGTTATCTAAGATCTTAATAACGTACCCTTTGCTCATTACTTCATCTTTTATGCTCTTGATGATATTTGTCCCATAAACTTGCTCTAGTAACTTCCATGCTTTATTGCTGACCCATCCGCCAACAATTATTACGTGTTTATCGTTAGGTAATTCTGTCAGCTGAGTGTCCTCTATTATTAGCTTATTCACGTCATTTGTAACCTCTGCTTTTGTTGTTTTTATCATCACTTTCTTCTTCACAGTATCAATACGTACGAATCTATAGCCTTCAATCCCTGTTATTTCCCCGTCCTCATCTTTTGTAAACACTGGCTGAATATTGAGCCCGTCAATTGGGAGCTTAAGCAGCTGATTTTCCTCAAGTGTAACCGTTGGGAAGTTGTTATCCGGATCAACATGGAGATATAGCACGAATAGGTTGTTTTCTGGATCTATGTCCCACACCCACTGTTCCTCATAAACCTCTCCATCTTGATACATTCTGACCTTTTCATAATAATCATATTCGTATGTAACCTGCCTTGTGCCTCCGATACCAATAAAGAAGTCTGTTGGAGAGAATACGAACATCTTCTTAATTCCAGCTTGCAAAAGTTCCTGAATCCTTGCTGAAGGATATGAATCAAAGGGCTCAAAGTCTTCATCTCCGTTGGCATCAACATAAAGGATGTAATACTTGTTTTTATACAGTGTATCTGTTCTCACAAATCCACTTGGAAAAGATATATCTGTAAGTGCCTTTTCCTGTTCGGTGTCAATATCTCTGAACCTGATCTTCCATCCATCTACTGTTAATGTCTCATCCAGTCCTTTTGAGCCTGAGTTCTCTTCATAGGAGTAAATGTACATAGTATCTTTTCCGTCAACCACTGTAGAAATGATTTTGGCTGTTTCTCCTCCAAGATTTAGTGGGGTGGTGTTCTCATTGAATATAATCTCTATACTCTTATCATTGAATTGTGCTTTTTTGATCGTATCGTTATATAGAATTCTCGAAAAATCAATCTCAACTACAATTGTATCTCCTACAGGAGAATCCCCAACATTAATCCCTACATCAGGCATATCTACGCTGTTCAGCTTATAATATTGGTCATTATCCTGGATCAGAACGCTGTGGTACTCAATTGGTACATCAACATATGTGGAGTATGTAACTTCTCTAATTCCTTTGAGAACAAGAAGAGCTCCTAATTTTGATCCAGTAATGGCATCTTCCCCTATATGGAGTGGCTGTCCGTTGATTATCTTTGTTGTTGGAAGAACAATAACGGTATTCGCTGAGTTCATTTTAAAATTGAACCCCTGTACTGCTCCTGCAATAGATACCAAAAATAAAACAGATACTATTACGCTTAGTGCTTTTCTCATACTTACTCACCTAAAAATTTTGTTGTCCTCAAAGTTTATAACCTTGTCCCAGTAGTCTTAAATGTGCGATGATGAGTGAATCCAATGCTGAACTGATGATTGACCCCAGAGTGGCTGAGCAAGATGAGTGAAGAATTAAAACAACTTAATGAGCGTTTTGAAAAGCTCTCAGAACAGATTAAAGGGTTAGAGAAGAAGTTTGAGAGAAAACCGGATAAGCTGGGATGGGACGATATAGCCCAGGAAATCATTGGTGCTTTAACCTTTGCTCTGCCTTTCCTTTTCACACAAGAAATCTGGGACATAGCAAAGTCTTTAACTATGGAACGAGCAGCCGGAATTCTAATTCTGACCCTCTTAATTGCTTATCTTTTCATAGCAAAGGCAAAAGTTTCGAACATTGAGAGAGAAGAGCTGTTCCATATACCAAAACGTCTTTTAACGGTGGTCTTAATTTCATATTTAACTTCTGCAGGCTTAATATATCTATACGGTATAAACAGACTTGCTGAGTTTTCTTTGACTCAATACATAAGCGCGACCATCATAATAAGCACTTTTGCCGTGATTGGAGCGATAGCTGTTGATATGGTGAAGTGAATGAGGATTGTGACGGGAAAGCATTATGAGAATTTTGAAGATGCAATACTTTTCCCAGAGTATAGGAAGAATAATGAAGAGCTGAAGAAGTTTGTGAGCTCACTTGAAGGAGAAGAAACAGTGATTACAGCGAGTTTAGAGTTAATTGACCTTCTCTTGGAGCGGTTTAGGAGAACGGAAAGCGGAGAGCTTGTGTATTCTGACACAATGAAAAACTTAACTTTGAAAGAAGCCTATGAGCTCAGAAAATACCTTGATTTTGACCTAAGAGGTGCAGCATTTGGTGAATTTTCCAAAGTCAGTGTTATCTTCTGTGAGGGTAAAACTGACTCAAAATTTTTTAAAGGGGTTTACAAAAAGCTGTTCGGATTTAAAGAAAGCAGAACAACACCAGAAAATTTGAAACTAATTGAAAAGGTTTTTGAGAGGGACAACTTTGAGCTTTTGAGAAAAGGCGATGTATTTCTGGCAATAATTCCAAGTGAAGGCAACGCTGGGGTTATAAGGAACTTAGGAAACTTTTTGAAAGCTATGGACGTTTTTGAGTTTAAAATTGACAAGATAGGGTTAGCCATTGATATTGATGAGAGTGCTGAGAGGGTAATAGAATCAATAACGGGTAAGCTTTCTTCATTCAAATTCACAAGAGAGGGAGGGAATTTTAGAGTTGGAGATGTTGCTATAATCCCGCTTTTAATTGGTTATCACTTTAGGCACCCATGCGTGGAATGGAAAAAGCCAACTGTTGAGGATTTAATGCTTAAGCTTCTGGAAAAGCAAGGAGTGCTGAGGAAAATTGAAAGGGCAATAAACATTCTGCGCATTGATTTAAAGAGAAAGCTGAAGCCTAAAGAGGTAATTTATTTAGCCTTGGCTTCCTATGGCTTCTGGGGAAACCTCGAAGGGTTCTATGAAATGTTTGTGATGCGTTCGAGGAAGGATAACCTCGAGAAAATCCTCCGCAGTGCAGGACTTTTGGATAAGCTGGCGGAGGTGATTGAATGAAGCTTGTGAGTTTTGATGTCTGGAATACCCTCTTAGATATCAACGTTATGTTGGAGGAGCTGACAAGAGCCTTGGCTGAGCTGACAGAGAAAGAGGTTTCTGAAAAAGTCATGGAAGCAAGAGGAGAAATCAAGGGGCTGAGAAAGAGCAAAAGAGGCAACCCAGAGAAAGCCTTGGAAGAAAGCCAAGAAATCCTTGCGAAAAAGCTTGGCTGTGATGTTGAAATTATCAAGAGAGCGGCTGCTAAAGCGACCCTTAGAGTTGATGAGAGGATTGTCATTAAAGGAGCAATTGAAGGCTTGAAAGCAGCAAAAGAGAGAAGTTTAATCATAATCACAACTGGCAATGTCATGTTCTGGCCATCCGCTTATACGCGTTTAATTCTTGAGAGGTTTGGATTGGCGGACTTTATTGATAAGCAGTTTTATTCTGACGAGCTCAAAGCGTACAAGCCTATGAGAGAAGTCTTCCTGAAGCCGTTGGAGTATTTTGGAGTTAAGCCGGAAGAGGCACTCCACATAGGCGACACCTATGCGGAGGACTTTGAAGGGGCTTTAAATGCTGGATTGTGGGCAGTTTGGGTTAATCCAGATGCTGAGAAGGTTGAGAGGATAGCGGAGAAGGGCTTTGTGGTGAGGAATGCCGGGGAGTTGGGAGAGGTTTTGGAGTTAGTCTAATGAACTCTGAATTCTCTGTAATAAAAAAGTAGGTTGGAGAACTTTTTGGAATCTTAGCTAATCAGTTTTGCCCTCACATATTTTTTAGCAGCCTCATATTGCTTGTTATCTGCCGTATAAAGCTCAGCATTCAAAGCTTCAGCTAAAGCTATGTAGAGGGCATCATAGATTGCTATGTTCTCATTCAGCGCTATCTCTAATCCTCTTTCAAAGAAGTTCTCTGCACTGAATAAAGTCATACTTTCCCCTAAAAGTTTGAGCACAAGAACTCTGGAGCGAGCTTCGCTTTCATTTATCCTTTTCCTCCTAACTGCAATCCATATCGCATTCATACCTTCAACGAGCGCATAGTCCAGTGTTGCTGTGCTGGTGTCAATTGGAACATTTTCCCAACCCTCCTCTTTGAGGATGACTTTAACCAGCAGAGATGCATCAATGACTATCACGATCCTCCCTCACTACCTTTGCTGAGAAACCCCTCTCAACTGAACCTTTGCTCTGTCTGAGAATTTCAAGAGCCTCTTTTAGTTTTCTCCTTCTTTCTTCTTCGTCTATTCTCTGTCTTATAAACTCTCTTATCTCTTCACTCCAGTTAATGTTGAGCTGTTTCATCTTCAGCTTTAACTCATCGGGAACTCGAACTGTAATTATTGCCATGTATTACACCTCGAAATACATTTTGTGATGCAAGAATAAAAGAGTTTCGTTGCCTTTAATGCTTAAAAGATTTAAACTCCTAAGGAAATAAGTAACAATTTGGAGGAGTGTGATATGTATTTAGCTCCAGAACAAAAATGGCAAAATAACAATGACAACACCATCGAATACAGACCCATCGCTGAAGATGAAAAGAGCTCACATCGGAGTATAACTTTAGATATTGAGAGAGGTGCTTTACTGGCTGAAAGGTTATATCAACTATACAAAACTGAAGGTATTTTTGGAAACAAGGAAATGCCTGAGGACCACCCTCCACAGGGTGTGGAAATCGGTTCAAGAGAGCATCTCTTATTCTTGACGCTTACAGTTGCAATTGACTACATGAGAAACGCTGATGCACTCTGGGAAAGTGCTAGAAAAACGTTTGAAGACCCCGAAACATGCTTTGTCTTCTTTCCGGAGGAGGTAGCCAATATTCCCTTGGGCCAAGTTGAAAAAATAAAATCTGCTCTTACCAAGTATAAACTTGCACTGAGGCCTATCAGGGACACAAACATTTGGCTTACAATTGCCCTAACTATTCACAACCGTTGGAGGGATGACCCGTGGAATCTTCTAGAAGCTCTGAATTTTGACGCTATCAAAATCGTCAAACACCTCACAAGGTACAAGTCAGAGTATCCCAACTTAAACGGGGAGAAAATTAGATCATTGTGGCTGAGAATGCTCAGAGACAACGCAAGAATTAACCTAAAAAATCTTGAATATATTCCAATCCCGGTGGACGTACACATAACACGAGCTACACTAAACTTGGGCATTATCTGAGGAAAATTTGAAGGTACGTTAGATGAGTTCAGGAATGAGGTAGCAGAGGCATGGCTAAAAGTCACAAGAGTTCTTAGAAAATCAGGCAAGCATGTTACATCTCTTGATTTGGATAGGCCTCTGTGGCATCTCTCTAGAAACGGATGCAGCTACAGAATAGGTACTTCTCCTGAATCTTGCCCTAAATTTAAAGAGTGTCCTTTCAGGGAGTACTACACTCCTGGAAAAATCAAGATCAAAAGAAAAGGGAAATACCAGTACTGGGTTCACCTAAAAACATCCCGATGAACTACTGCTTCACTTCCTCATATTCAACCAAGCTCCCAATCCAAGCTGTTTAGTCTTCTGATACCTTAAATCCTCCTTCCTATATCCAAAAGCCTCCAAAATTCTCAAAACTGCTGGCAGAACTTGATGCTCAATGTAATAATCGGGATCATACTTGTGCTTCTTTGGATCGTACTCACTCAGCAGAATGGCTCTATCACTTATCTTTTTGTCCCCCTTGAGGATTATATAGCTGATTATCATTCCTGGTCTCACTTTAACCCCTCTGGCTTTGAGCCTCTTTGCAACCGCAACATGTGGTCCAGTGGCTTTATACTCATCCAAACTCTTCGTTATCTGCTCGTGTATCACGAGCTTTTCAAGCGGAACTTTGTATTTTACCAGGTTCTCAACAACCTGCTTGACTATTTCAACGGCTTTTTCGATGCTACCATCCTTCAGAATTGCCTCCAAAACTTTTGCTTGGGTTTCCTTCGCTATTTCGCTCCAATCTCTCCTCACAACCTCAAGTCCTCTTGTAATTATCTTGCCTTCTTCATCTATGAGTGCATACCTCTTCTTTGTAACGAAGAACCCTCTTAAGTAAAAGCCCTCATACTCAAGCTCCAGCAATCCGGGGAGTTTGGAGTTAATGTATTTAAGGAATTCCTTAGCCTTCTTCTTGATAGTTTCGGCATTGGTGCCAGGTATTGTGGCGTATAAACCATCTGTATTGTGAACTAAAATACCGTTTGCAAAGAATCTGTGAGTCTCTTCGACCTCGATGTCATACACGTAGTCATTATATTCAATTTCCTCAATCTTTTTGGGTTGAACGAGGTCAAACTGGTATCTTTTAATTCCGTTTTTTGGCACAGCATCCTTGAGATTCTCCAGTCTTTTGTTCTTACGATCAGTTATGAACCCAATTTTCTTAATAAACGCATGCTTATCCTTAATCCTGAGATGGAATGAATGTGTCCCACTGGTCTTTCCTTTGTAACGATTTGGGTTGCTCTCTTTAAAGATAGAATTTGAAACTCCAACAAGCCAAAGAAGTTTTCTAACGTCATTAATTAAACCTTCATTCACATTTGTGAGTCTGACCTCCAAAGTTCCACGGGATTTGCGTACACTAACGGTTCCATCAGCGGTAAACAGTCCCCTAAGAAATGCCGCTATGTATTCTTCGGGTAACCTGAACATGAACTTTGGAATTCTCTTTCTGCCATTTTCCTTGAAGTATTTGTTCATGAATCTCGCCAACCACTTGGAGAGTATTGAAATATCCCCAGGCTTGTCCTTTGGATAATAGTTTGATATTATCCTTGCCTCCTTAAGGGGCTTTAGAACTTTCTCCTCAATTTCCGCTAAATCTTCTCCAGTTGAGAGGCCAAGGTAATATTTTGCCCAGTTTGAATTTCCTCCCCAGTTTCCATCGCCCACCAAAAGCCCAATTAGTTCCCACAACTTTGTTCCTAATTCTGTACTCGGAATCTTTCTTGCAAATGCTCCATTAAGAGTTATCAGAGATTTCACGGTCTTTCCTAACTCTTCTGGTTTTACTTCAATAAGTCTTTCTCTGAGAGGTTTCTTTCTACCCAGCTCTCTTGTCGTAAGGTAGCCGATTAGAGAGTGATCTTCGGTAACATCTATATACCATGAGTTGGTAAACCAAACCCTATATACTCTCTTTTTGGTTTTGTGTCTCATCACATAGGGAACTTTTCTCCACACAAGCCTTCCACGGTTGTCAAGGGTCAGAGCTTCAATGTTTTCAAGTATACAGTATTCCTTCTCACCAACACTGTAATCGGTTCTCTTGAACAGCTCTTTTATCTTGACAAATTTTATCCTCCCGTTCTCCCTTATGATTATCTCGGTATCTCCAGTAACACTGTCGGCATAAAGAACTTTAAACCCGAATTTTTCCTCTATTTCTTTAATCGTCATCTCTATGTATGTTCTTCCCCATGCCGTTACGCTCTCGGCACATTCCTTCGAATACCATCTTGCCTTTGGATACCCCATATAGCCGTAGAAGCTGTTGTGAGCATAGAGCCAGCCAAAACCTGCCAAAAAGTTTTCATCCTCCTCGACACTTAAATCATAGACGTATCCCTCATAGGGAAATTCCTCAACACTTTCTACCCTATCTAATGCCAGATCACCCTCAATGAGCCACTCTATAAGCCTTGCTTTCTTCCAATCAAGTTCTCCTTTTTCAACTAACTCCTTGAATTTTGCAAAGCTCATGTTCTTCTGAAATCTCTTTCCAAACACTGCCTCCAAAACTTCTTTTGGAATTAGGTTTGAGTAATAGCTATTTTTCTGTCTTCCGGTTCTCAGGAACGGCAGGTCTTCATTGATGTAAATTCTGTAAACTCCGCTGTCGAAACCGAGCTTTATTGATGAAATTCCAAGACTGTTGAGGAGAAACACAAGCTGATTGGCTAAGAGCTCACTTTTTGTGGATAGTCTTAGTCTTTTGCTTGGATGAACATCTCCATCACCAAGGAAATACGCATGCAAAAACTCCCATCTTAGCTCTTCTGGTGCAAGGAAGATTGGCTCTGGTATTTTCTTATTCTCTGCACTAATTCCACACATAGCTTTGACAATTAAGTACGCGACTTTCTTTGAAATCTCTACATAGTTCTCAGCTCTCTTGACTTTACCAAAGAGAATTCCGGAAACATGCTCCATGTCCCTAAGAATATTTTCATTTTCATTGTAAAGCCTTACAGTATAACTGAATCCTCCCGTCTGATTTCTTTGCTTTCTTGCTGAGCCCTCACTCACATAATATCCCAAGAATCTGGCAAAGTGCTTGTCAAGTTTGATTATGGTTTTCATGCGGAAGCCGTTTAAAGTTCCGATATTCCATTGGGCAAGCTCTTCAAGCGGGAACTCTTCAATGACATCTCTCAAATCGTTGAATCTTATGAAGTACTCACCCTTATTGCCGTTGTATTTTGCTTTCTGGCTCAGTATTTCATATAACCTTTTGTACTTTTCTAATCTTTCCCAGTTAATTACCTCGAATCCTCTCGGCTTAATCTTTACGAAGCCGAGTTCTTCAAGGTGGAACAGATAGCGATTGAACGTTCTAATCCTTTTTTCTTCTTCACCAAAAATCCACTTCAAGGCTCTGAGCATTCCTCTGAAAAAGTTCTTTCTGCCTTTGGCCGGAATTGTAAGAACTATGTCTTCTGTCTCTTCGGATGGAAGCAAAGCAAATAGACGAGGTAGAATTATGAACATCTCTCTCCCATTGAGTTTGAACCTCTTAGGAACAATGATTATATCCCCCTTTTTAAGTTCATCTCCAGTTATCTCACTGATTTCACTTCCTTTAACCGTAAATAGACTGTGTCCTTGAGTTATCTTAATGCTCCTTCCTGAGCTGAGTTTTATCCTATATGCCTTCCCTTTATACCTATGTCTTATTATCGCTTTAATCTTTGAGAGGCAGGCTTTTTTGGAACTCTTACCAAATGAGATTGTCCAGAGGTTTGAGACCTCGAGAACTTCACTTCCATCGACTATTTTTACTTTTTCGGGACTGGCTTCCATCCTCCTGTCGACAAGCTCCCCAATGGGGAGGAACCTTGGGTGACCGTTTTCAAGTACAAAAATCCATTCATTTGGAAGTATGCTGTTTGCCAAAAGCTTCATTGCCTTCTGTCTGTAATCAAGCATTTTCCTTTTCACAGGATCAATTGTAGCTTTCATTTCTTTCTTTATCTTTGTTCTTGTTTCTATGAGTTCTTCAAGTATAGATGGTATAAAGCCTTTGAAGTCTTTACAGAAGCGATAACCAACAATTGGAGCAACATCATAGTTCTTACAGCCTTCTCTTTCGAGAGTATCAGGCGAAACGTTATGTGTGATTATTATTGATGGATACAGAGAGTTGTGAGTTAGGATTCCATTTGCGAAATAATATGGTGTGCCCTCAAGGGTTAGATCATAAACTTTGCCTCTGTAGTATTCTTTTGTTGCATGGATTTCCTTTAACCTGTAAAAGCCGCTGTTCTCCAGCTGATACATTTCCTTCTGCTCGATAATCTGCCTTAAGAGCTCTCTTTTTCTTGTGCTTATAAATCCCACCAAAATTGCGAATTTAACAAGCTCTCCTCGCCATGGAATTTCAATTATGTAACGTGTGTACTTCTTCCCATTCGTTTCGTCTGTGTAAGTATATATGGAGTGCTTAATGTTAAGCTTATTCAGCAACTTGGATACAAGCTCAATTTTCTTCTTGTTTCTTGTTCCCTGATTTACTACAACTGTTCTCCTAACAGTGTTTATGGTATCATCTCCCTCAAAAAAGCCTCTAAGCACTGAAGCAACGTCGAGATTTTCAATTTCTTTCATGATGTTCTCAATTTCTAAGTAAACTGATTTCTTAGCGCACTGTAGTGTTAGGGCTTTGCTATTCTTTTTTCTTTTTATTGATGGTTTACAACCAAAGAGTTTTTCAAAGATATAATTTATACGGTCTATGAGCTCTTTTTCGTCCTCATTGACAGTTATTTCCACCCTATACTGATGCGATACTCTGTATCTCCTCCGTGAAGAGTCAAAATATCTAATATCCTTTCTTAGCAGATGCCCTTCTGCTAAAATTATGCCGGCAAGTTCACTTTTTAGGAGGAATTCCTCAGAAAACTCTGATTTTCTTTTTTCAATTTCTCCTATTGATTTAAAGAGATTCGTGGTAATAATTCTCCCTTTAACTTTATTGGTCAGCATAGATTTTGCATAGCTGTCTCGTATCACAGTTTGTCGTTTTTTCTGTGTAACAATTGGTAACTTGTGATTGGGAGTGCATTTAAGCCCGTTTACATTCACTAGCTCTCCATCATACTCATATTCCCATACTTTCAGCACTTTATGCCATCCGTTTATTCCTAAGACATAGTCTCCCTCTTTGACTTCACTTATATTGACAATGCCCCTCCCTTTAACAACAACTTTTGTATTGGCTGGATGACACCTAAAATCTAAATAAACAATGTTCCCCCATAATCCCCTTTCGGGCTCTTTAACATAGCCGCCAAGATATGTTGTCCTCAATCTTCTCTGATACTCCTCGTTACTCGGCTTGTTTGGGGCAAGTTCATTCTGATGATACGCAACCCTCAGCAAAAACCACTCAACCAAGTTGCCTGTGCTCGAACGGGAGACATCCCAAACACTTTGCCCGATTAACCTCGCTAACTCTGCTTCCATAGGGAAGAACTCTTTGCCTAATTCATAGGTCGCTTTAGCATCTTCCATTGAGTATTTTGCAAGTTCCTTCATACCTTCTTCGCTCTCCCATATTGCAGTTATCTCCGCAGCCTCAAGTTTAGTTTTCTTCTTGCCTAAGACCGCTTCATATACAGCCTCAAGAGTATAGGTAGGTAGGTTTATTGTTCTCCTTACAACAGGGAACAGGTCAAAATGAATCCTTCCTTTGATTTCAACGGCAAATCTGTCACCCATTCTTTGTATTTTTGGCTCTGGATGTTCCTTATCCCTTGAAATGAACAGCCTCAGTCCTAATTTCTGGGCCCTCTTGATTAAATACGGCAGATCAAAGTTGTCTCCGTTGTAGGTTATGAGAACATCTGGGTCTTTCTCTCTGATAATTTGAACAAAACGCTTTATCATCTCTCTTTCGCTGGAAACAACTTCGACATATGGCAGATCAATCTTTTTCCAAGTTATTACTTTTGCCTCATTTTCATCAGCATAGCTAATCATTATTATTTCTCCTTCTCCAAACTGCTCTCCTTCGTGGTAAAATGTTTCTATATCAAAGGCAAGAAGCTTAAGTTCTTCCTCTCCTTCCATCGGGATTAAGCCCTTATCAATGAGATAGCGCTTTGCAAAAGGAATGTCATACTCAAAAATGTCGATTACTTTTGGATGCTCCCTTATTTTTTCTCTAATCGCTGGAACATCTTGTGGATGTTCAAAAATCAGCTTCCACACCTCTATTGGTCTTCCCAAGAATTTCTTCTGAACTTTTTCGGCTTTCAAAACCCTAACAGTCTTATTCCCTCTTTTTGCTGTTATCTTTTTAATCTCTTCAATAGCATCATCACTTTCAAGAAGAGCGTAAATGTAAGGCTGGAAGTTCCTATCAAGCTCTATCCTAAACTCGCCATTTTCTTTCTTGAAAATCCTAATTATAGGCTTTCCATCTTTCGTAATGTAGTCAGTATCGAGGATCATCTTCCTCACCCATAATTTCATAAAACAGGTCGTCTTTAATCCTAAATCCAATTGCTTTTAATTTACCTAAAAGCTCGTGATTTGAAATGTCAATTAGCTGGGCTTTCTTTAGGAGCTTTAATAGACCAACTGTTCCGATTACCCTCACTCCTTCTATAGTGGCTACTTTTCTTGCTTTTAGGTCATCAAGAACTGCTATGTATGATTTCTCCTTTGCAATTGCAATAACTTCGATTTCTCCAGCATGAAGTCCTGAATATATTAAAAGCCCTTCAGTTGAGGATGGCCCTATGATTTCCACTTTCCCATCCTCAATAAGCTTCTTCACGAGGAGTGTTGTTTCATCCTCTTTCGACATAGCTTCTCTGTAAACTGCGGGTGGTATAATTACCTTATCAAAGAGCACCAAGAGTTTTTGGA